>JAOZRF010000350.1 GCA_029940245.1 Desulfobacula sp. | reverse complement strand
TATGGCAAATATCCAGCCGATCCAAATATTGACCTTGCCAAAAACTTTGATATTTGCTAAAAATATTTGTTTATATACTGATTTTATTTTTAATTACAGTTGACTGGTTAAGGCCCTATTAGATTGTCAGCCCAAATAGTATCAATAAACATTTTCCTTTCCGGAGGTTGATTTATGTCCAAAATTTTATCAGAGGAGGGATTGTCCTTTGACGATGTCCTTTTATTACCCGATTATTCAGCGATTCTGCCTGATCAGGTCAAGATCCATACCCGTTTGACAAAAGGGCTTGAACTGAATATTCCCATTGTCAGTGCGGCCATGGATACTGTTACCGAAGCATTGACAGCCATCAGTATGGCAAGGGCAGGGGGCTTGGGGTTTATTCATAGAAATTTGACTATAGAAGAGCAGGCCATTGAAGTTGATCGAGTCAAAAAATCAGAAAGCGGAATGATTGTTGATCCGATTACGGTTAATCCGGATGCTTCCATTTCAGAAATTTTAAAAATTATGGCCAAATATAGGATTTCAGGAATACCTGTGACGGAGGGGGATAAACTTGTCGGTATTGTAACCAACAGAGACTTAAGGTTTGAAACCCAGCTGCAAAAATCTGCACGGGAAGTGATGACCAGTGAAAACCTTGTAACCGTTCCTGAAAAATGTACACTTGAGGAATCCAAGATCATGCTGCACCGGCATAGAATTGAGAAGCTTCTGGTTGTGGATACGGATGGAAAGCTCAAAGGCCTGATCACCATAAAAGATATTGAAAAAATAAAAAAATATCCCAATGCATGTAAAGATTCTTTGGGTCGGTTAAGAGCCGGTGCTGCTATTGGTGTGGGTTCTGACATGATGCAAAGGGTTGAATCCTTGTTACGAACCGGCGCGGATGCACTTGTGATTGATACCTCCCATGGCCATTCAAAAAATGTAATTGATGCAATAAAGAAAATCAAAAACGCTTTTCCGGATTGTCAGCTTATCGCTGGAAATGTGGCCATGGAAGCGGGTGCAAAAGCCTTGATAGATGCAGGAGTAGATGCGGTCAAAATCGGTATCGGCCCGGGATCCATTTGTACCACCCGAATTGTTGCCGGGGTTGGCGTACCTCAGTTGACTGCCATTCGAAATTGTAATAAAATTTCAAAAGCAACCGGTGTTCCGATTATTGCTGATGGAGGGATCAAATTTTCCGGAGATATCACAAAAGCGTTGGGCGCGGGTGCTGATTCTATAATGCTGGGAACTCTTCTGGCAGGCACACAGGAAAGTCCTGGTGAAATTGTCCTCTACCAGGGACGTTCCTATAAGGCATACAGGGGAATGGGCTCGGTTGAAGCAATGAGGCAAGGCAGTTCAGACCGTTATTACCAGAGAGATACGGGGGAAGACGATGAACTTGTTCCTGAAGGAATTGTTGGCAGAATTCCTTTCCGGGGAACGGTTAAAGACAATATTGTTCAGATGGTTGGCGGTCTTAAAGCCGGCATGGGATATCTTGGTGCTGCTACAATCAAAGAACTTCATGAAAAGGCCAAATTTGTAAAGATCAGTGCTGCAGGGCTTAAGGAAAGCCACGTGCACGATGTTGCCATTACCAAAGAGGCACCAAATTACAGGGTTGAAAGCAATTAGCCGAAGCATGACTGAATTATTATCACCATTTTATCACCTTCATCTCCATACTGAGTATTCGCTTCTTGACGGGGCAATAAGACTGGATCCCTTGTTTAAAAGATGCCACGAATATGGTATGGACGCTGTCTCCATAACCGATCATGGCACCATGTTCGGTGTTGCTGCATTTTATGAAAAAGCCAGGAAAGAATCCATCAAACCCATCATTGGGTGTGAAGTCTATGTTGCTCCCAGAACTTTAAATGATCGGACCCAGATAGATCATAAGGGATTGAGACATTTGGTTCTTCTGGCAAAAGATCGTGAAGGATATGCCAACCTTTGCAAACTGGTTTCAATTGCCCAGCTAAAGGGATTTTACTATAAACCCAGAATTGACAAGGAACTTCTTGCTGAGAATTCAAAAGGCTTGATAGGACTTTCTGCCTGTCTTAAAGGCGAGATTTCCCAAAATATTATTCAAAACAGAATGGATGCTGCAGATGATGCAGCCAGATTTTATTTGAATACTTTTGGTGAGGGAAATTTTTTCCTGGAAGTCCAGAAGAATGGAATGCAGATTCAGGATAAGGTTAATCAGGGTATTCTTGATATAAGCAGGAGACTGTCTATCCCCATGGTGGCCACCAATGACTGCCATTATCTCTCCAAAGGTGATGATAAAGCCCATGAGATATTGCTTTGCATTCAGACAGGAGATACCCTTAACAATCAAAACAGATTTAAATTTGATTCTGATCAGCTCTATTTTAAGTCGGCAGAAGAGATGATCCGGTCTTTTGGCGATTATCCGGGTGCAATTGAGAACACAAGAGAGGTTATTTCAAAATGCAATGTTGAATTTGATGACAAAACCTATCATTTTCCAAGATATGCACAATCCTGCGAAGAATCTGAGGATGAAATCTTCAAAAAAAAAGCCATGGAAGGATTTGAAAAAAAGTTTAAGATCCTTAAGGATTCAAATCCAGATATTGACGAACAATTATACAGGGATCGAATTGAATATGAAATTCGTGTGATTCTTGACATGGGATTTCCAGGATATTTTTTAATTGTTGCTGATTTTATAGAATATTCAAAAAAAATCAATGTGCCTGTGGGCCCTGGAAGAGGATCTGCTGCAGGATCCATGGTTGCATATGCAATGGATATTACAGCCCTTGACCCCATTGAACATGGGCTGATTTTTGAAAGATTTTTAAATCCTTCCCGTATGAGTATGCCTGATATTGATGTGGATTTTTGTATTGAGGGTAGAGATCAGGTTTATAAATATGTCATTGACCGGTATGGCGGACCTGATTATGTCTGCCAGATTATAACTTTTGGAAGGCTTAAGGCCAGGGCTGTTATCAGGGATGTGGGAAGAGCCTTAGGTGTTCTTTTATCCGAGGTGGATGAAATTGCTAAAATGATCCCGGATAATGCAAAAAATTTGACAATGGCCATTAATGAGGTCCCGGCAATCCAGAAAAAATGTGCTGAGTCAGAAGAAAAGACCCTGATGCTGGAAATATCCCTCCTTTTAGAAGGGTTGCCAAGACATGCATCCACCCACGCAGCCGGGGTCGTGGTTTCTGATAAACCATTAAACGAATATCTGCCCTTATATAAAGGCAAAGAAGGGGAAACCCTGACTCAGTTTGACATGAATTATGTTGAAAAACTGGGGCTGGTTAAATTTGATTTTCTGGGGTTAAGAAATCTTACTATTATCAAAAATTGTATTGAACTGATTAAAAGCCAGGGAAAAACGCCACCTGATCTTTTGAATCTTGATCTTAAAGATGCCAAAACTTTTGCATTATTGCAAAGAGCTGACACAACAGGTGTGTTTCAGCTTGAAAGTTCCGGCATGAAGGATTTGATTTCAAGACTGAAACCGGCAAGCTTTTCAGATATTGTCGCTCTGGTGGCGCTTTATCGCCCGGGACCACTGGATAGCGGTATGGCAACCACGTATGTGGAACGAAAGCATGGCCGTGAAGAAGTGGTCTATCTTTTTGAAGAACTTGAACCGGTCTTAAAAGAAACCTATGGGGTAATTTTATACCAGGAACAGGTCATGAAAATTGCCGGAATAATTGCCAATTATTCAATGGCTGATGCAGACGGGCTTCGAAAAGCCATGGGAAAAAAGATTGTTTCCATGATGGAAGCGCATCGGGA
>JAOZRF010000015.1 GCA_029940245.1 Desulfobacula sp. | reverse complement strand
TGTTTACCTTATCACCCTGGCCCTGATCTAAAAGGGCCTGGACTCTATGGGCAATATATACGGCGATTCGCTCTGATGTCGGTTGCACGCCCTCAAACATTTTAAGATCATTTAAAAATTTATGATCAAGTTCTCCTTTGACAATCTGTCTTACAGCCTTTTTTATATCACCAAAATCAGTAAGTACACCGGCCTGATTCAATTTTTCCCCTGTAACACAAACTTCAATATGCCAGTTATGCCCATGCAGATTCTCACATTTCTGCCCCACCATGGTCAATTGATGGGCACCTGCAAAATGGGTTTTTACCTTAAGTTCAAACATGATCCGCCCTTTAATCACCTAAAGATTCTTGAAAAGATTTTTCAGCTTGTTTGATATTTTATTTGAATCCAGCCTATCAAATTCTTTTAACAAATTTATCTGCTTCTGATTCAATTTAGTGGGTGTTTTTATGATAACCTTGATAATCTGATCACCTCTTTGACCCGTTCTAAGCGAGGCGATTCCCTCACCTCTCAATCTGAAAACATCTCCATACTGGGTACCTTTTGGAATTTTAAATTTTTCTTCTCCCACCAGGGTGGGAATGGTGATTTCATCTCCAATTGCCGCCTGAATAAATGAAATATCAATGGCACAGATAATATCCCTGTTATCCCGTTGAAAAAATTTGTGGGGATTGACATTGATCACCACATACAGATCTCCGGGAGTTCCTTCAGGAGAGGGAGATGCTTCACCTTCTCCCGTCAGCCGAAGTTTTGATCCAACATCAACGCCTGCCGGAATCTTCACCTGAACCTTCCTTGTTATTTCAACCCTGCCGGCCCCTCTGCACTTTCTACATGGATTGGGGATAATGCTCCCATGCCCCTTGCAATAAGGACAAGTGGTTTTTACCTTGAAAAAACCCTGGCTCTGAATAAACTGCCCTGTCCCATGACAATGGGAACAGGTCTCAGAGCTTGTGCCTTCCTGACATCCTGATCCTTTACAGCTATCGCATATATCCAGCTTTGGAATGGAAATTGTCTTTTCAGTGCCAAAGGCAGCCTCCATAAAATCGATGGTCATGTTATACCGAAGATCAGATCCTCTTCTCACCCTGTTGCTACGGCTGCTGCCTGAACCAAAGCCAAAAAAATCTTCAAAAATATCACCAAAGCTTGAAAAAATATCCTCAAATCCGCTAGGCCCGGTATGACCGGCACCTTCAAGCCCTCGATGACCGAATTGATCATAAATCTGGCGTTTACGATCATCATTGATCACTTCATAGGCTTCAGATGCTTCTTTAAATTTTTCCTCTGCTCCTTTATTATCCGGATTTTTATCCGGATGGTATTTAATGGCAAGCTTCCGATATGCTTTTTTTAATTCTGCCTTTGAAACATCTTTTGCAACGCCAAGTATTTCGTAATAATCACGTTTTTCAGTCATATAGATCCCAACCATTATATTGTATTCTTTCCTTTATTATGATATTTACCCTTTCTATCCTGGCAAATGACTTAAAGTAAATCAGAAATTCAGGTTGTCAACGATGAATAAAGAACTTGATTTTGTTAAAGAGATGTTTGACCGCATTGCACCCCGGTATGATTTTTTAAACCGGCTTTTAAGTATGCGCCAGGACATTGTCTGGAGAACCCAGATGGTAAAGGCTGCAAATCTTCAAAAAAACAGCCGGGTTCTGGATGTGGCCTGCGGAACCTGTGACGTGGCTTTGGAGATAAATTCTCAACTCCTGGGCTGTTCCAGGATTTTCGGACTTGATTTTTCCCTTGGTATGTTAAAACTTGGAAAACAAAAATTAATCAAGCACCCCCAAAAAAAAATAGCCCTCTTAAACGCGGATGCCCTTAATCTCCCTTTTCACCATGATATTTTTAATGCGGTTTTTATTGCCTTTGGCATCAGAAATATCATGGATAGACAAAGGGCCATAACCTCATTTTTCAATGTTCTTAAAAACGGGGGAAGGCTTGCTGTACTTGAATTAACAACACCTGAAAAAGGGATTTTCCGTTCATTATATCTTCTATATTTTCAAAAAATTCTTCCTGTTATCGGTTCATTTTTTTCAAAACACAATAATGCATACACCTATCTGCCCGCATCAGTCTTAAAATTCCCCTCATCTTTAGAATTTTCAAAAATCATGAAACAGGCCGGATTTAAAAACATCAGATTCAAACAAATGACATTTGGAATTGTAACTCTCTTCATCGGAACCAAGCCATAAAGCAATACGGTTTTTTCCTATTGGATTTGGATCATCTGAATTTGGATCATGCCCGGGAATATTTACATGCGTTGCCTTTGTTATGTTTGAAACTGGAACTGGAACTTGATTTTGGCCGGTTCATGTATTATCATGAAATAAATTATTTTTAATGGAAAGGGGAAAGTATAATTCGTGTTCAGGTCAGCCTTGCCTATGAAATTGAATAATATGGAACCTGAAATTCAATTCTTTAAAAACGTTTTTTCAGAATGGTTGGTTTCAACCAGTTTTGATCATCTTTTTCAGGATATCCAATATTATAATGAAGCCCCCGGCTTTCCTTTCTCCTTAAAGCTGATTCAATGATCAATTCCGCCACAGTGGCAAGGTTCCGAAGTTCAATTAAATCAGCGGTCACTTTAAAATTCCAATAATATTCATTGATTTCTTTCTGTATATTCTGAATTCGTCTTTGAGCCCGTTCCAGTCGCTTGTCTGATCTGACAATACCGACATAATTCCACATCAAACGCCTGATCTCATCCCAGTTATGGGTCACGACAATTGCCTCATCACTGTCCGTTGTGTCGGTTTCATCCCACAATTCAAGGGTGGTGCTTACTTTATTTTCAATGGTTTTAAACTCTTCAACAGATGCCTGATAGGCCCTGTGGGAATAAACCAATGCTTCCAAAAGGGAATTTGATGCCAGCCGGTTGGCACCATGAAATCCTGTACATGCGGTTTCCCCGACAGCGTAAAGGCGTTGAATATCGGTTTTCCCATTCAAATCAGTGGCCACTCCGCCGCACATATAATGGGCAGCCGGTACAACGGGAATAGGGTCTTTTGTCATGTCGATACCATATACAAGGCATTTGGAATAAATATTGGGAAATCTTTTCCTGATAAACTCAGGGTCTTTGTGCGTGATATCCAGAAAGACCGAGTCTGCACCTGTTTTCTTCAATTCAGTGTCAATTGCCCTTGCAACGACGTCTCTACAGGCAAGCTCCTCGTCCGGGGAATATTTTTCCATAAACCGCCGGCCTTGCGAATCTATTAAAAAAGCACCTTCGCCCCTTACTGCTTCTGAGATAAGAAAATTTTTGGCTTCAGGATGATACAGACAGGTGGGATGAAATTGTACAAATTCAAGATTTGCAACGGAGGCGCCTGCCCGATATGCCATGGCAATGCCATCACCCGTTGCAATATCCGGATTAGAGGTATACAGATACACTTTACTTGCGCCACCCGTTGCAAGAAGCGTAATTCCCGCATAAAAAGTTTCAATTGCTCCGGATTTATTATTCAAAACATAAGCCCCGCAGCAGATATTTTCCTGCTGCGTGGCAATAAGTCCGCTTCTGATACTGCTGGAAAAGGTAATTAAATTAACAGCAATATGATCTTCTAAAATAGTGATATTTTTATTTTGTTCAACATTTTTTACCAGGGTGTCTTCAATCTCTTTACCCGTCAAATCATGGGCATATACAATTCTTTTGGCAGAATGTCCGCCTTCCTGACCCAGGGAAAAATCATATTCCCCATTGCCATCTTTATTAAAATTTGCCCCTTGTTTTACAAGTTCTTTAATTCTCTGGGGGCCGTCTTTGACGATCATCTTTGCAACTTCCTTGTCGCAAAGGCCATCCCCTGCAGAAAGTGTATCTTCGATATGAAGGTCAAATGAATCGATTTTACCGAATACTGCTGCCACTCCACCCTGGGCCAGGGCAGTATTTGTTTTCTGGATCTGTTTTTTGGTAATGATGGTGACCTTACCCAATTTTGCCATCTTCAGGGCATAACTCAGCCCGGCTATACCGCTTCCAATCACTAAAAAATCAGTTTTTTTAATCATAACAGGCTATTTCTTTTCTTTTTACGTGTTATTAAACCTAAAAGCAGACCAAAAATAAAAACACCGGCGCCAATTAGAAACCAAAATTTTTGTTCCTGGTTTAAATTATTTTTCAATATCCCAATCTGTTCTTTCTGGGCAGCAAACTCTTCCATTACTTTCTTATACTTTGTCTCAAGTTTTAAAAAATCAGCAGATTCCTGTTCCAGTTTATTATATTTTTCTTCAAAATTTACCAATGCTGAATTTTTATCTGCAAGTATCTTATTTTCCGCTTCAAGGACCCTGAATTTAGAAATCAGCTCTTGATTGTCTTTCTTTAATTTTTCAATCAGAAACGCATCTGGAATCTCCTGGGTTAAAAACCGTGTCAAAACCCATCCCGTCCTTCCCTTATCTGTCTTTACCTGGCTCCAGTCCCTTTGATATTCAACCATTTCAAGTTTGTCGCCGGACGTCAATATGTCAATAATTTTATGTTTAATTCCCGGCCCCGTCCGCATGGTAACTTTTGTGATCCCTGCCACATATATGTCTTCAGCAAATGACGGATAAATAAAAAACACCGTCCATAAAAATAGGATCAATAGATATTTATATGTTTTTTTCATCCTATTTACATCTCCTCTTCATTCCCAGGATTATTCAGCTATTATCTTTTATCTCATCACTTATCATTGCATCCTATCTTTATCAATATGAAAAATTATCTGGATTTCTTATATAGTTTTGATATAAACAAATAAACACTGTTTAATGGATCAAATCATGAATTAGAATAAGCAGAATTTATCCCTGGCAGGGCAACTTAAACAAAAGGAGAAAACAAATGGCGGATCAAGTATGGAAAACACCTTTCTGGCCGGAAGGCGTTGCACACGACGTTAGTAATTATCATTACCCTCTTCCCCAGATTCTTGATAACACGGCTAAAAAATATCCTGATAATGTTTATACTATTTTTAATGGCGCATTCAGGACATATTCCCAGGTCAAAGATACTGCGGACAGAATTGCAACCTTTCTTGCAGGCAAAGGGATTAAAAAAGGAGACAAGGTTGCTATCTTTCTTCCCAACATACCCCACTTTCCGGAAATCCTTTTTGGCATCCTTAAATCCGGTGCTGTAGCCGTGAATTGTAATCCAGCGTACACGCCGACCGAATTGAATTACCAGCTCAAGGATTCCGGATCAAAAATGGTCTTTTGCATGGACCACCCCCTGCTTTATCCAAACACGGTCAAGGCGATAAAAGACACCTCAATTGAAACTGTCATTGTCTGCAATATCAAATCTTATCTTCCAAAAATCAAAGCCTTTCTTGGTGGGCTTTTAGGTAAAATACCCAAAGCCGATAAACACGAACCCGGCCATCTTATGTTTGACGACATTGTTGCCTCATCCAGCCCGAATCCGCCTTCCCTTGATATCAATCCTTATGAGGATACTGCTGTCATGCTCTATACTGGCGGCACAACCGGTGTTCCAAAGGGTGCAGAACTAACCCATACAAATTTCACCTACGACCTGGAAGCTTGTGAAGAATATTTCAGACTGGTCCATGAAGAGGGGGGTAAGCCTGAAAAATTGAGACGTGGCGGATATCATACATTTCTGGGTGTTTTACCCTGGTATCACAGCTTTGGTATCACAAGCGCTCTGCTTTTAGGCGCAAAGATAGGCAGCAAATTGATCTGTATCCCGGATCCACGGGCGGGCAACCCGCCTTTTACCGGGGTTTTAGAAGCAGTACAAAAATACAAACCAACTTTTATCACTGCTGTTCCAACTATATTTGTTGCCTTTACAAATCATGTCAACCTGGATAAATATGATATTTCATCAATTATGGGATGCCTTTCCGGTGGCGCTCCCCTGCCACCGGAGGTATGCAGACAATTTGAAGAAAAAACCGGCTCTATTATTTTCGAGGCTTATGGATTGACAGAAACCGCACCTGCTGCCTGCATCAATCCATCTTTCAAAGAAACCAGGAAAATCGGCTCAATTGGATTTCCTTTGCCAGGAACAGATGTAAAAATTGTTGATTTAAATGATGACACAAAAGAACTTGCCCAGGGTGAAGATGGGGAAATTGCCGTTTGCGGTCCCCAGGTCATGAAAGGCTATTGGAAAAGACCGGATGCCAATGAAGAAGTTTTCAGACAGATTGACGGCAAAAGGTATTTTCTCACAGGAGATATCGGGAACATAGACAAAAACGGATATATCACCATCACAGACCGTAAAAAAGACATGATCATTGTCGGTGGTTTCAATGTATATCCAAGAGAAGTGGAAGATATTCTATATACCCACCCCAAAATAGAACTTGTGGCTGTAGTCGGCGTACCTGACGAAAAAAGTGGAGAAAAGGTAAAGGCTTTTATTAAATTCAAACAGGGACAGACAGCAACGAAAGAAGAAATAACCACCTTCTGCAAAGACAATATGGCAGGATATAAACGGCCCAAATTTATTGAATTCAGAGATGAAATTCCCCTGTCAAATATCGGAAAAGTCTTGAGACGTGTTCTCAGGGATGAAGAAAAGGAGTCTGTCGGATAATATTAATCACCTCGCTTGCAATTGTGAGGCCAAATACTCCGGGTACCCAGGACACAGTTCCAATGGGGGGTCGAAAGCGGCCATGAACGGGCAAAGGCTCCTGGGCATCCTCAGATTTGTAGGGTTGTTTATTTAAAGGCTTTTCAATGGAATAAACAGCCCTTACCCCTTTATAAAGACCCCGCCTGTGCAATCGCTGCCTGACAACCCTTGCCAGAGGGCAGACACTGGTTTCACTGATATCTCCTGTCCTGATCATGGAGATATCAATCCTGCCTGCCGCACCCATGCTGGATACCACGGCAAGATTTTGCTGTTTTGCGCTGACAATCAGGTTTATCTTTGAATTAAGGCCATCTATGGCATCCACCACCACATCAATGTCCGTGGATAAAAGCTCCCCAAGGCTGTCGGCATTGACAAATGAATTGCAGATCTTCACATTGCATAAAGGGTTGATGTCTTTTACCCGTTCACAGGCAAGATCGACTTTTGCCCGGCCAATGGTGGAATTTAATGCAAACAATTGCCGGTTAATATTGGATACGTCCACCTTATCAAAATCAATCAGAAACAAATTTCCCACCCCGGTTCGGGCAAGGGCTTCAAGTGCAAATGACCCGACTGCACCCAGGCCAAAAACAGCCACTGTTGCATTTTTTATTTTTTCCATACTCTTTTTTCCAAAAAGCTGCTCTGTCCTTGCAAATTGATTCATTTTTTATTTTTTTCTGCCTCCAGAACAGACTGAAATACAATTAAACTATTCTTATATGCATGATTTGAAAATTCTTCAACCTCCATACCAATTCTATCAGATGCAATCTTTGCTATGGCCGGCAGATTTCTGGGTTCATTGAGTCGGGATGGTTCCGGTTCCAGTAGATGTTCCGGCAGATAAGGATAGATATCAGGTGTATCTGTTTCCAGGACAAAGCGATTGCAAGAAACCATTTTCAAGGCATTCACCACTTTTTTAGCCCTTGGGTTTGTCACTGACCCGGAAAAAGAAATATACAAACCATATTTTTCAAATAATGGAATCATATCTGCTGAACCGGAATAGGAATGTATCAATCCGGGAACTTTTAATTCCCCTGTTTTTTTTAAAATATGGATAAAGGTGTCCCAGGCGTTTCTAACATGGATATTAATGGGCCGTTCAAGTTCCCTTGCCAGCATCAGATGATGCTCAAACACTTTGATCTGCAAATCCCGGTCACAGGTTTTATCTGTAAAATCAATCCCTGTCTCGCCAATGCCGGATGGAATGGTTAAAAGATAGTGTTCCAGCCTTTGTTTCCATTGCTCTGATATGCTGCCCACAAACCAGGGATGAATCCCAAAGCAGGGTAAAATAGAAAAATAATCCTTTGATAATTGAGCTGTTAATTCAAAATTGTCTTCCATGGTGGCGCAGGACACCATATATTGCACATCTGCTATTCTTGCACGATTCTCTATTCCCGGGATATCTGAGATTATCCTTGAATCATGAAGATGACAATGGGAGTCAATAAAATTCATTTTTTAAATGATACATGATTCAAAAGATAAATCAAACCCTAGCCTTGCATAAAATTTTACCCTTTGGGAAAGCCCTGAAATGCGGCACATACCCATCCCAATTGTTTTGCAGCAAGCTCAATATCCCATCTTGATTTGTCTCTTTCCCCAACATAATTTGAAGCTGACCTGACCTCAATGATGGGGATATCATAAAGTGCTGCTATATGGGCACAGGCTGCACCTTCCATGGCTTCCATCACTGGGGAAAAAGCCGAATAAAGCCTGTCTGCCTGCTTAAAGGAAGATGTGATGGAAGAGACGGTGATAAAAGGGCCTTTAATTATATTTATCTTCTTTGACACAAAAAATCGCGACAAAATTTCATGGGCCTGATTCACCCTTTTCTGGTCAAACAGATAAATCCCTTTTCTGGTTAAAGGATCTGCTTCTATCAAATCAAACGGCAGGGGATCATTTTCAAGATAATCTGTTTGAATCCCCGTATGAATATAGTGTTCCTGAGTGGCAATAGCAACATCACCGATATTACCCCCTGTCTGCCTGAAGATACCTGCAATACCCGTCAGTAATACCATGGCAGGCGATGAGTGCTCAAGATACACGGACAATGCATGGGCAGCATTGAACACACCGGGACCGGTAATCATAAGATCATATATTTTATGGTGAGCTTTACCCGTTATGATGGTCAGCCCGGTTCTGGTCAAGCGTTTTGAATCGCCTGGATGCAGGGTTAAAAAATGAGATATCTCAAAAAGAGTTGCAGATAAAATAACAAGGTCAGGATTCATTGATCATATTTGCAATGGCAGTTAAGGCCATGTAATACCCATGATGGCCAAAGCCTGAAATCCGGCCTGTTACAATATCGGCTATCAAGGATTTATGACGGAATTCTTCCCTTTTGTAAATATTAGACAAATGAATCTCAACCATGGGACAGGACATTAAAGCCAGGGCATCTCTCAAAGCTATACTGGTATGGGTTAATGCCCCTGGATTAATGATGATACCGGCTATAGTCTCATTAAAAATCTCATGAATTTTATCAAGGATTGCCCCTTCATGGTTGGACTGGAAAAAATCAAGCTCCACTCCTAGGGGTAGAGCCTTTTGTACAAGATCAGTATTGATCTGATCAAGGCTCAGGGAACCATATATCTGCGGCTCCCTTTTCCCCAGCATATTCAGGTTGGGACCGTTTATCACCTGGATTTTTTTTGTTTTTTGCGTCATTTTTTCAGGTTGCTTTGTGACCTTCATGGTAAAAATATTTTTCAGCTCTGAATTTTTCAGCTCTGGGCAGCAGCCTTGAACCCCAGTTCAAAAGCATTCAGATTCATATCCAGAAAAGCCTTTTTTGTCCTTCTTTTAATGGCCTCTATTACATTTTCTTTTGTAAAGGAAAGACCTCCGGACTGAACCAAAGCGCCTAAAAGAACAATATTCACACTCATCGGGGTTCCAGCCTCTCTGGCAAGTTTCATTGCATCAATGGCAATAAGGCTCGCACATTTTTCTTTGAGCAGTTCTTTAATATTTTCAACGTCAGGATAAACCCCCTTGCCGATGGATACGGTAAAAGGTGGCAGGGTGGCCGTATTTGTAATCACTTTTGTTTCCCTGCTGCATCTGTTTAAAGCCCGTAATGTTTCAGCAGGCTCAAATCCCAGAAGAATATCTGCCTCGCCATCTGAAATAATTGAACTTGTTGCTTCGCCAAAAACAATTGCTGATTCAACAACGCCGCCACGCTGAGCCATTCCGTGTATTTCACTCATCCTAACCTGTACACCTGAAATCAGTGCAGCCTCACCTAAGACCTTGGATGCCAGAAGATTGCCCTGGCCTCCCACAGCTACCATGATTAGTCTGGTTGTTTCCATTCTTATATCATCCTTTTTTTAAAGATTATTTTTTTATCGGTGTGATCGCATTTTCAGGGCATATCTGTGCACATACTGCACACCCTACACATGTATCGGCATCAATTTTCACTCTCCCGTCTTCAATATAAAAGGATGGACAGGCAATGGAATTGACACAATCCCTGTGATCAACACATTTGTCAGACACTTTAAAGACTCTTGAGGTCAGCATTTTGATACTCTTTGCATACAAGGCGCAAGGCTCCTGGGATAAAATAACTGAAACTCCTTTGTATTCCAGCGCTTCTCTGATGGTCTCAATGCTCTTTTTGACCTTGAACGGTTTGATGACGGAAACATGTTCCACTCCAATGGCTCTCACAAGTTTTTCAATATTTACCTGGCCATAACCCTCCAGACCGAATCTTTCCATATCAGCACCCGGATGGGGCTGATGTCCTGTCATGGCAGTGATACCATTCTCAAGTATAACCAGGGTAAAATTATGGTTGTTATGTACGGCATTGACCAGACCTGTGATGCCTGAATGGAAAAAAGTTGAATCCCCAATAAAAGAAACCACTTTCTGATCTGTTGCCTGTCCGAATCCACAGGACGAACTGACCGAGGACCCCATACAGATTACAAAATCACCCATATTTAAAGGTGGCAGAAAACCCAGGGTATAACAGCCAATATCAGTGGGGCAGATGATATCCATATCGCGGGCGGCCTGCTTTACCTCATAAAAAGTTGCCCTGTGAGAACAGCCGGAACAAAGATTGGGCGGCCTCATTGGAATCTCAGGAATATTCTCTAAAGACACTTTTTCTTTGGGTGTATATTCAACTTCAAAATAAGTGGCAATTTTTTGCCTTACCATGGCAGGATCATATTCATAAAGACGAGAAAAAAGTGTTTCTGATTTACCATTGATGGGAAGCACAAATCCTTCTTCCTGGGCAAATGCTTTTACAGCTTCTTCCATAAATGCTTCGCCTTCTTCAATCACCAGCACTTTTTCACAGTCTTTTAAAAAATTCTTAATCAATTTTTCCGGCAAGGGATTTGAAAAACCGAGACGCAAAATTTTTGTATTCTCTTCAATGTCCAGATCTTTTGCTGCATCCAGTACATAATGGAAACTCACGCCATTGGTGATTATACCAAATTTCCCCGATCCTTTGATCAAATTAAAGTCAGAGGTCTCAGAAAGCCCTTTTGCCGTATTCATTTTTTCAAGCAGTTTTTTATGGAGCTGTCTTGAAACAGCAGGGACTGTGACATATCTTAAAGGTTCCCGGATAAATTTGCCTTTAATTTGTCTTGATTTCATGTCGCCAAAGGTCACAAACGCATTTGAATGATTGATCCTTGTTGTGGTTCGAAACAGAACAGGCTGCTTCAATTCCTCTGAAAGATCAAAAGCATATTTCATCATATCCCTGGCTTCAGACACTGAAGAAGGCTCTAACATGGGTAAATTGCCAAATTTGGCATAATACCGGTTGTCCTGTTCATTCTGGCTTGAAAACATGGATGGATCATCTGCTGAAAGGATGACCATACCACCTGTTACCCCGACATAGGCCAGGGTCATGAACGGGTCTGCCGCGACATTTAACCCGACATGTTTCATCATGCAGAATGTACGAAGTCCTGAATTGGCAGCAGCAGCAGCCACTTCCAAAGCCACTTTTTCATTGGTGCTGTATTCAAAATATAGATCTGATTCATGGGATATCTGGAAAAGATTCAACGATATTTCAGAAGAGGGTGTGCCGGGATAGGTTGTTGCAAATGCAACTCCCGCCTCAATAGCACCTCTTACAATAGCCTCATTCCCCAGAAGCATAATGTTTTCACCCGGACTGTCATTTAATAATTTGTGCATATGATCTCCTTATCATAAGGGTCTTTTGTTACGATTTAGACATATCTAGCTTTATTATAGCCATCTTATGGCTGTCCTGTGTCATGGATATTTATAATATATCTTCTGCTTTTTGCAAGGAAAAGGTTTTATTTTATTCATATTTTCTTTTTTTCATCATTTTGATTTCATTTACAACCATCCGAAATTGTTTCCTGTTTTTAACTTAAAACCTAAAACTTAAAACAGTGTCTGAACGAGATTTTCGTTCAGACACTATATGAATGGACACAAATTGGGCTATTTTTCCAGTTCCATTAAATCATTTTTGCTGAAATGATATACTGAATTACAATGATGACAACGTACTTCCACGGGGAAAGGCCCTTTTTTAAAATAATCCTTTTTTTCTTTTCCAGACAGATTTTTTAAATATCCTTTCATTCTGTCTTTTGAACACCGGCAAAAAAATTCCACCCTGCTATTATTCAAAAACCGCGGGTCAAGGCTTGAAAAGGCCTCCTGAATAATCTGTTCAGGTGAATGCCCTTTGGCAAACAATTCACCCAGAGAATCAATGCATTGAATCATTTTTTCAGCTTCAATAACCCTTTTTCGGTCTGCACCCGGAAGTGCCTGGAGGAAAATCCCCCCTGCCCCTTTAACTTTTTCTGTGTCATCAAAAAAAACACTTAATTTTAAGCCTGTGGGAATTTGTTCTGATATTAAAAAATAATTGGCCAGATCTTCTGCAATGGATCCATGCTCAAGTGCCACCTGTCCGGAATAAGGCGTGGCCGTATTATCCAGATATTTTGTCACAGTAAGAAAACCTGCACCATAAAGTGTTGACAGATATTTAATTTTTTCAGTATTTTTTACGTTTATGTGCCGTGTTTTAAGATATCCTCTGACTTCTCCAAACGAATTTGATTCAACATCCAGTCCTTTTATCGGCCCTGAACATTGAATATTCATACTGACCCTTTCATTTTTCCCTTTAAGATTTGAACACAGAAGACCTGCTGCTATATACCCCTGTCTCAGGATCAGGGTTTCCAAAGGCCCTAAATCATGGTTTGCCCTCATTTCATTCACCATCCTTGTGGAATGAACAATTGCCCCGCGTATCATCTTATCCGCCATGATAAACCTGTAAACCCTGTCCTTTGCAGATGCTTTAAATTGTTCTTTTATATCTTTATTAAAAATATCTTTTTTAATCATATTTTATCTTCTTTCCATATTATTGTGTGATTTTCCTGTCAAAATTTTGAAGCTGGATGGCTTTAGAATATAATCCCTGATTATAAAGCTGTATAGCCTGGATTATCCCGGCATAAAACCCATCATGAGCTTCATTTCAGAGGGGGTGTATCTATAGGGGACACCATTGATTTTAATATTTCCGCCGGCATCAAGGATATCATTAACCATTTTCATGATATTGGCCTGATCCAGTCTTAAATTAATGTATTTTTCCTGTTAATCAACCTCCTTAATATTGAAGAACGCGTTATTGAGGAACCAAATGATGATCATTACTTTTGTATATTACTCGTATAAAAACAAAATAGTTTTGGCAATGGTTATTTACGAAACATCCAGTATTTTCGCCCATTTTTGTATTTTTTTTGAATATGCCCGTTTATCAATGATTCTTTTTGTTCCATTGGAAAATACATATATCCTGTTTTCCGGCTTTGCTCCGTTTAAAGGCCCGGCATAATAATATTCAAGGGGATATCGCCACGATGTAATATCATTTTTATCCGGGATTTGATTTTTTTTTATCTTTAACTGCTTTTGTATACATTCTGTCCAGGCACCAGGCCCCGGCCCCGGCCATTATTGAGGATTTAGGATCAAAGGGGTCATCTGATATCCGAATTCCCTGATCTGCAAGACCCTTTCTGACCATTTCAAAAGTGGAAGCAATGGTTTGCATTAAGCCTTTTGCAGAAGTTGTTTTCGCCTTTGCATAAGGATCTGCGCCAGACTCGGCCATGATCACTGATTTAATAATAACACCTGGGGTATTAAAGATCCGGGACGCTTTTTCAATAATTGGTTCATATTGAAAAAGTCTGTTATTAATTTTTTGAGCCATGGTTTTGGCAGTTGCTGGATTCAAAACTGCCTGTGCTTCTTCCTGTAAAGAAAAAGGAAGAAAAACAGCTCTTAATTTTTTCCATGGGTCCGACTTGTTTAATACGGGTTTTGTTTCAATTGCATTGAATTTTTTCTGTAATAAAACCCAGGGA
>JAOZRF010000349.1 GCA_029940245.1 Desulfobacula sp. | reverse complement strand
GACAAAGGAACAATTACCATTATTTACATGGTCGTTGGAAAATCAACGGCCCGGTTTAAAGAGTTAAATGTTGGCGATGAATACTACGCTTTGATCGGTCCCCTTGGAAAACCCACCCATGTTGAAAAAGTCGGGAAAGTTGTCTGTGTCGGCGGCGGAACGGGAATTGCCGTTCTTCACCCCATCACCCAGGCACTTAAGACAGCCGGCAATGAGGTTACAACCATATTAGGTTCCAGAAGCTATGATCTATTGATCATGGAAGAAAAAATGAAAGCCGCATCCCATCATTTTCATATCTGCACGGATGATGGTTCCAAAGGCCATCATGGATTTGTGACGGATGTATTAAAAAAAATTCTGGAAAAAGATGATATTGATCTTGTCGTTGCCATAGGTCCGATCCCCATGATGAAATTCTGCAGCCTTATCACCAAAGAAAAAAATGTCAAAACCCTTGTCAGCCTTAACCCCATCATGGTGGATGGCACTGGTATGTGCGGCTGCTGCCGAGTTTCTATAGGTGATGATACCAGATTTGCATGTGTGGATGGTCCTGAATTTGACGCACATAAAGTAAACTTTGATGAACTGGCCAATCGCCTGGCTTCCTATCTTGAAGATGAGAAGAAAAGCTTTGAAGCCTTTAAAAAATGTAAAGCATTATAAAATAACCCATCGCGACTGGTTATATGGAGGAATAAATGGCAGATAAAATAAAAAAAGTGGACCGGGCAAAAATGCCCGAGCAGGATCCCAATGTAAGAAGACGAAATTTTGATGAAGTCCCCCTGGGACTGACCCCTGAAATGGCTGTGCTGGAGGCTTCAAGATGCCTTCAATGCAAAAAACCGCTATGTATGGAAGGATGTCCCGTTTCCGTTAAAATACCAGAATTTATCAAACTGATTACTGAAAATGACTTTTCAGGTGCTGCCAAAAAATTATGGGAAACAAATGCCCTTCCCGCTGTCTGCGGACGTGTCTGCCCCCAGGAAGATCAATGCGAGGGTAAATGTATTCTCGGCAAAAAAGGAGCCCCTGTTGCCATTGGATATCTTGAAAAATTTGCAGCAGACTGGGAACGAAAAAACGGCTCAGGAGAACCTCCTGTTGTTGCAAAAAAAACCGGCAAAAAAGTTGCAGTTATTGGATCGGGTCCCTCAGGCCTTACCGTTGCAGGAGACCTTTTACTGAAAGGCCATGAAGTCACCATTTTTGAAGCATTCCACAAACCCGGCGGCGTATTGGTGTATGGAATCCCTGAATTCAGGCTTCCCAAAGAAATTGTTGCCTCGGAAGTGGCCACCCTTGAAAAAATGGGGGCAAACATTGAATGTAATTCCGTGGTCGGTGCATCCGTCACCATTGATGAATTGTTTGAAGAAGGATATGATGCGGCTTATATCGGCGTTGGTGCAGGTCTGCCAAGATTCATGAACCTTAAGGGTGAAAACATGATCGGCATCTATTCGGCAAATGAATACCTGACCCGTACCAATCTGATGAAAGGCTATCTTTTCCCTGAATATGACACACCCGTTGCAATAGGTAAAAATGTGGTTGTCTTAGGGGCCGGTAATGTTGCCATGGACTCTGCCAGAACGGCAATGCGGCTTGGTGCCCAATCCGTTAAAGTAGTTTATCGAAGATCCCGTGATGAAATGCCGGCAAGGGCAGAAGAACTCCACCATGCTGAAGAAGAAAAGATTGAATTTGTTCTTCTGACCAATCCCACTCAATTCTTTGGAGATAAAAATGGCCGTCTGACTGGAATGGAGTGTCTTAAAATGGAATTGGGCGAACCTGATGCATCGGGAAGAAGACGACCAGTTCCCATTGAAGGGTCAGAATTCAGTTTTGACTGCGATCTTGTGGTTGTGGCCGTGGGTTCAAATGCCAATCCCATGCTCACAAAGTCAACACCTGATATTGCCCTGAACAGATGGGGTAATATTGTTGCTGATCCTGCAAACGGGAAAACCTCGAAAAAAGGGGTCTGGGCAGGAGGTGATATTGTAACCGGAGCTGCCACTGTCATCCTGGCCATGGGTGCGGGTCGGGCTGCTGCCACCTCAATACACGATTATCTGACCCGGGGCTGGTAATCTATAATAGTGCCTGAACGAAAACCTCGTTCAGGCACGGTTTTAAATTTTAGGGTTTAAGTTTAATATATATCTTGTGATCCACCAGCGATAATGAGTGGATATGGCCTTTAATAAATTTTTGTTCGCCAAAGATAGAAACAAGAAGTATCCCTTCTTCATCTGGTTCAACCTTGTCAACCGCTTCCATCAGCAATGTTTCACCAGGCTTGCCGGATTTGCCGTCATTTTCAATTAAATATGCATTTGCTTCACACATCACTTCATCACTCCTTAATATATTATAAAAAAAATAAATGTTTATCTAAAAGTTCATCCACCAGTTGAGGAAGGGGCAGACCGCTCACCCCGACAATCTCCAGGTTTTCCTGGGTCAGGGGCAAAAGAATCTTTTTGGCATTGGCAGAACATACGGCTTCCGCCATAAGCGCTGTCACCTCTCCCATCATTGCATTGGGCATGATGATCCCTACAGGCCCGATAATGACATCGGCCTTTTGTACCGTCTGAACAATGGCATTACTACCGGAAGCTCCTTTGTTTGCCTTTGCCTTCAGCATCTGAGCTGTGGCAATGGCATTGGTCCCAAGAGCAATGATTTCTATTCTCTCTTCAAACCGTTCTTTGAGTTTCTTAATAATAGCCGCGCCTATCCCCCCTCCCTGGCCATCAATTACACAAACTTTTTTTTGATTTTTCACTTCTAACCCTTTTGCCTGTCTTTAATAATCTTTTGAACTGCATTAAAAATCTTATCTTCAACCATTTCCATGGTGGTGTTGCCATCAATGATAATAATTTGCTCAAGGTCCTTCAATGCATCAAAGGCCTGAAAATAACCGGCTCTGACTTTTTTCATGATATCTATTTTCTCATACATCTCAAAATTGCTGCGGCTTGATTTTATTCTCTCAAAACAAAGATCAGGATCAACATCAATAAAAATCGTCACATCAGGCCTTAAAATATCTGCATTCAGGGAGTTTGCATTGATCACCCATTTCATATCGATATATTGGGCATGATAGGCATAGGATGAAAAATAATACCGGTCACATAATACAATATATCCCTGATCTACTTTACGCCGAATCCCATTATCATGATTCACCAGATGGTCTGTCCTGTCCGCAGCAAAAAGAGAAGCAATGGTTCTTTGATCCGTTGCAACTTTTCCTGAAAGCATCTTCCGGATAAGGGTTCCAATGGGGCCGTCTGTGGGTTCAAAGGTTGAATAGACTTTATTGCCCAAATCCTTTAGCCGTTTTGATATCTTTTTTATCTGTGTACTTTTTCCAGAACCGTCAATGCCTTCAAAAACAATCAATCTGCCCTTGCTGTTCCCTATCAAATTTTTATTCCTCAGACTTTTATTAAGCATTATCCATATTCGTAAACACACCATATAACAACATACAGATTAGTTGGCAAGCATTTGCGTTTTTCCTTAAATTTTTTCTGATACAGATTTAACTCAATTTATGCCATTGAATTCTGCCCAGGACCTGATTGATGAAACAGAAGAAATTTTTACAAAATTTAAAATGGATGGACCTGTCTTGCCCTGAAACACGGGATCAAACTAAGCCGGAGAGGGATAGAAGTCGGAATCAGAGTTGAGGTACATAATGACATTAAAAAATTTATCTGTGTAAACGGGAAGGAGGAACGACCGCAGTCAACGCAGCAGGTGGTACCTTGCTGATGGATCAGGGCTCGGGGAAATAAGTAGCACAGG
>JAOZRF010000348.1:1051-3862 GCA_029940245.1 Desulfobacula sp. | reverse complement strand
GTTCAAGGGTATATGAAAGACGGGTTGGGCATAAAAATGCCGGATGTGGAAGACCAGACCCATGACAGGGAAGTCTTCTCCATATCAGGGTTGGATCAATATACCCTTGGCAGTTTTCTGGTTGAAAAAAAAACAAAGGCTTCCAGGGAAACTCAATTTTATCCCATTGTAAAAGCCATGGGCAGTCTTCCCTTTGGAGAAAAAGGCAAATTTGAATATGAAAAAATAGTGACGGCTGCCGACCCTGTAATTGATGCGGCCAGGATCATTGTATCTAAAAAACAATTGCCTCCTGTTGCCTTGGAAATAAATATGGATGGTTTGATAGTTTCATCAAATTTTACGGATATCAGGGAGGATGGGGTGTATTTTTTAAGCTTTGGAAAGCTCAATAGTGCAAGATTGCTTTCCGGCTGGATCAGGCATCTGTTTTTAAATATCAGTGCCCCTTTTGATTATCCCAGGCAAACTATTCTTATCGGGCGGGACCCCAAAGGGCAAAACCCAATTGTAACTTTTACATTTCCTGCTTTGGGATCTGTCGCGCTTAAATATTTCAAGGATTTAATTCAAATTTATCTTAAAGGCAAAGACCGGCCTTTTTATTTTTTCTGCGAAACATCCTGGATGTTTATACAGGCCCTGGCAAAGGAAAATTTTGTGCCGGGCCCATCAGAACCGGACCCTTTAGTGTTTGAGCCATCAGCCCATGAAAGAGATTTGATTTTTAAAGCCATGAATAAATCAAAGATCAGCTGGTATGGCGGGTATTATCAAACAGGGGAAAAGGAAAATAGATATGTATCCCTTTGTGTTGAAAATAATGATCCCTTTGAAAGTGTTGATACACTTCTTTTTTCGGGTTTTGTTCAAAATGCCTTAACCGTGTATAACCCCTTGCTGGAAAATTTGAAAATAAAATCATGAAGCCCCTGGATTCGGTTATCATAAATCTTGAAAAAGCAACCCTGATTGAAGCCAGTGCCGGGACAGGGAAAACATATACTATTACAACGCTTTATTGCAGACTTGTGGCTAATGGATATCCTGTGGAATCCATTCTGGTGGTAACGTTTACTGAAGCTGCAGCAGCAGAACTTAAACTCAGAATCCGGTCCCGGCTTTTTAATACGCTGGAAGGCATTGCCGGGGACAGATTTAAAAATATGTCCCCTCACCTTGATGACGATGACCTGGTAAGGTTTTTTAAAGGCCATGAAACATTGCCCCTGGTCTGTCAGAGACTTAAGCTTGCATTAAATAGTTTTGATCAGACGTCCATCATGACCATCCACTCTTTTTGTCTTAAGATATTAAAAGAAAATGCATTTGAAAGTCATTCCCTTTTTGATATTGAACTTATGCCGGATCGATCGCTATTTTTAAGACAGGTGAGCTATGATTTTTTCATGAGCCATGTTAATAATCTGGATACTCTGTTTTTATCATATCTGAACCAGCAGCAGATAACACCGGAAAGCTTTGCAAAATCCTTTGGCCCGGTTGTTTCAAGATCCGACCTTGTTTGCAGGCCGTTGGCTGCAGTTTTTGAAAATATCTTTGACCCATACAGAGAAACCTTAAAGCAAATCCATGATATCCTTTTGACAAGGCGCGATGAAATTATCGATTTGATCCGGAATCACAAAGGAATTGATAAAAGAAGTTATACGAAAAAAAATGTTCCGGCCTGGCTTGACGCTTCTTGTCTGAAAATTGACCAGCAAGGCGTGGATACGTTCTTTAAAATGACGGAAGACGGAGATGGCCTTTATAAATTTACCCGGACAAGGATTGATCTGAAAACAAAACCGGATCAGACACGGCCGGAGCATGAATTTTTTGATTTATGCGAGCAAATGCTTTCTTATTATAAAGGGTTTGAAAATAATCTTATCAGTCTGAAAATTGAGTTTTTGGGTTTTTTCAACAAATCGCTGGATAAAATGAAGAAAACCCAGGGCATCTGTTTTTTTGATGATCTTGTCAATGATCTTGCAAAAGCCCTTGAAAAACAAGATGCACTAAATCTTCAAAACTCTGTCAGACAGACCTATAAAGCCTGCCTGATTGATGAGTTCCAGGATACAGACCCACGGCAGTATGATATTTTTTCAAAACTTTTTTCTTCCCGGGGAACCCCGTTTTTCATGATTGGAGATCCCAAACAGGCGATTTATGCATTCAGGGGTGGAGATATTTTTGCTTATTTAAAAGCATCAAGAGACAGCGATCAAAAATTCACCCTTGAAAAAAATTACAGGTCAGCTCCTTTGCTCGTTAAAGGGATTAACGCGGTTTTTTCAGACAGTATTAATCCCTTTCTCTACGAACCTATTGAGTTTTTAAAGGTCAAAACGCCAAAAATCGCAAAAAATACCCTGTTTGATAATAAAGAGATAATCCCGCCATTGCAATTTTGTTTTATAAAAAGAGAGGGTCAGGCCCTTGACAGGCAGGGTTTTATAAGCAGAGAAACTGCGGCCGGGATTATTCCAAAGGCTTGCGCAATAGATATCCTTGATTTGCTGCAATCGGACAAGGTCTTGATTGACAAGGGTAAAAATAGTATATGTCCTCAAAAAATAAACCCTGAAGATATGGCAGTGCTTGTCCGGACAAACAAACAGGCAGAACAGATCAAAATAGCCTTGTCTGATCTTAATATTCCTTCATATCTTTCAAAAACGGGATCTGTTTTTGATTCCTGCCAGGCCATTGATCTGCATGATATATTATGGGCCGTGAATAACCCTGATAATAAAGGCTATGTCAATGCTGCCCTGTGTACATCCGTGTTTGGTTTTTCAA
>JAOZRF010000348.1:0-1041 GCA_029940245.1 Desulfobacula sp. | reverse complement strand
GAGAAGAACTTTTTTTCAAGTGGCAGGATCAATTCAGAGAGTATAAACAAATCTGGAAAACCAAAGGGTTTGTCTCCATGGCCATGACCCTTCTTCATTCTGATGAAGCTTTTCTAAAGGGAAACCCGAGCCTTGATGAAAGGGGGATGACCAATTTTTATCATTTGATTGAATTGATTTCCCAAGCCTGTCTCAAACAGCAGTTATCGCCATATTATTTATTGAAATGGTATGCCCGGCAATTGTTCAAAGACTTAAGGGATGAATTTGCAGATGAACTCAGGCTTCAAAGTGATAAAAAGGCTGTGGCCATTGTCACCATTCATAAAAGCAAAGGGCTTGAGTATCCCATTGTTTATCTGCCATACCTCTGGGAGGGGCCACGAAAACCCTCACAGGAAAATATTCTTTTCCATGATCCTGAAAAAAATTACAGGCTGACCCTTGATCTGGGTTCAGAGGACCTGGAATATTCTCAAAATTGTTTTGAAACAGAAGACAGAGCAGAACAAAGAAGGTTGTTATATGTGGCATTAACAAGGGCATCTGCAATGTGCAGGATCATCTGGGGCGGGTTTAAATCTGTTGAGACCTCAGCTTTTGGCACCCTGCTGCATTCCCATGACTGCAAAGATGATCCATTAATGATCAAGGATATAGAGCAGCTTTCTTCCCGTGCGGACCAAAGCATTCTTTTGCAGTACTATTCCGATGAATTACCTAATGGATTTATGGAAAGATTAGATTCATTGAACCCTGTTTTGTCTGCCAGAAAAATGAATTATGAAATCAAGGCTTCCTGGAAAATGTCAAGTTTTTCAGCCATTGCTCAATCCCAAAACAGAGAAGATTCTCAGGAAAAGGAAATTTCAGATCGTGATAGGACCCGACCTATTATAACCCTTGCAAAATTCCCCAAAGGTGCAGGATCAGGTGATCTGTTTCATTCTATTTTTGAAACACTTGATTTTACAATGGGTTCAAAGGAAATCTTTAAACTGGTGCAATCAAAATTTGACATGTTTGGTTTTTTGGGTCTGA
>JAOZRF010000347.1 GCA_029940245.1 Desulfobacula sp. | reverse complement strand
GTAAGCCGGTCGATTTTTACTTTACCCGATTTTTATTATCCTGATTTTTATTATCAGGTTTTCAATATCCAATTTTCAACTTTTAATGTTTCAATCCTTTTTCATTATTGGTGACCAGCCCCAGGTCTCTACTTAGGACTGCAGATGAAATAAGTTGAGCAGAAATAGCGCAGAATTTTGCTTCATCTACAAGACGCATTAAAGATTCAATAGCAAGCCTATCGGGCCTTTGATACAACGAAGTAGATGGATCAAAAGACAAGCAATTTCGTTCAAATTATAAAATTTGCGGCCCTTAGTGCATGGGCAGCAATAAGCAAATCAAGCTTATCCGTTGCAAACTAAGATTACAAAATAGTTGTGTTTTTTTGATGGTGTAACAAGATTGATTGGCTGGGTTTCGTATATTCAAATGTATCTCCAATATGCTTTAATGGAATCTTGATTGATTTGGCCATGCCATTTTTCATATAATTGATTTTTAAACCGAATACAAAAAAAATCTTCTATACTATATCTGGTATCTTGGAAATTTTTAAAAAGCCAGGACTGGTGAAAGAAGTGCTCGTAAGCTGTTGAGTTGACTCCTGACAGATAATACCGGTGCTCGGGAAGAAAATTTCTCAAGTAATATAAAATTTTTGCAATTCTTAACTTTTTGATATAATATTCTTTCGAAAAATTTTTGTAGATACAAGTTGAATTATTGAATATTGGAGCAGTCAATCTTTATGCAAGAATATATGATTTGTTATGCTGCAGGATACGCTGAATTTTTCATAATCAGACTAAATTGCAAAGCTACGGTCATAAAACCTTGCGTTAACCTCGTTTAAAGTGTTGATATGATTAAATGGATACGTTCGAAAATAGGTGTTCAATTATTGATAACATTTTCAGTAGTGTTGGTGTTATCAATGGTTTCTATGACATATATTGCCACACGAATGGTTAAGGAATTTGGAAGATTCTCTGCTGACAGCAATGAGATAAACGCAAAAAATAATGCAAGAGCTTTTATGACCCGTATTACGCATGAACAGGCCATGCGATATGATAGCATTTTTAAAAAAATTGCTATCGCTTCAGCTTTAATAGCGAAACAGGCTACTTTTTATCTGGATCATACAGAATTATACGGGGCAAAACCTCTCAAACCAAACGAGAAACTGGTCATCTATCCGCACAATGGCATATTTTCAAATGATAATTCCAAAAAAACAATGGTATTATATTGGGGGTCTCCCACTATGTCACAGGATATCAATGAACAAATCAAAACGCTTTCCCACATTGATCCTCTTCTTGAAGCAGTTAAAGAAGAAAATCCTGAAAGTGTAGCTTGTTATGTTGTTACCGAGCCCGGGCTTACCCGTTACTATCCCAACATTCATGGTGTGGAGAAACTCCCTCCTACAACAAAATTCGATATAAGAAATGCGAACTGGTATTGGATTGCAAAACCGGAAAAGAACCTTGAACGTAAGACCAAATGGTCGAATATCTATTTAGATAGCGTCGGTCAGGGATTATTGATCACAGCAAGCACTCCTCTTTACAGCAAAAAAGGAGAATTCCTTGGCGTGAGCGGGATTGATGTTACTCTTCATACAATTGTAAGCGACATCTTTGCAAATATCCCATCCTGTCATAAAATGGAAGGCTTGTTTTCTTTTCTTATCGATAATCAGGGCAGGTTTATTGCTTTTCCTCCAGAATATCTAGATATGTTTGAAATCGAAATGCACCAAGATAAACTGAAGGATGCCTCGATTGTTTTGCAGCATAGTATTCTGGACTCCTCTAATTCGGAAATAAGAAGAATCGGCAAGACTATACTTGAAAAAAATTACCAAATTTCTGGATTTACTCTGAATGGACAACGTTATATTATTTCATCTCATTTTATGCATTCACCCGAATGGCGTCTGGGAGTTGTGGTGCCGGAGTCTGTTGTTCTTGCTTCGGTTCAAGAACTCCGCAATACAGTCGATTTGACTGTTGATAAAATGACCAACAAGTTTGTTCTGCTAACCGCATTTTTTTTGATATTCGCCATTACTGTTATCATTGTATTTTCTATCAAAAGCTTTATCAAACCATTGAACAAACTTTCAAAAGGTGCCTTGCGGGTTAAAGAAGGGGATCTAACAACGCATGTCGATATATACACGAAAAATGAAATAGGTTCACTTGCCAAAATGTTCAATAACATGATTGACACTTTGCGGAAAGCAAGGGATCAGGGAAAAATTTATACAGAAAAACTTGAGCAAAACGTCAAAGGTAGGACGCAGGAATTACAGATTAAAAACGAGGAACAAAAAAGCACGCTTCAAAATCTAAAACAGGAAATTTTAGAGCGCCAGAAAGTAGAACACGATCTACGTGCAAGTGAAGACCGTTTTAAAGCACTTCACAACGCTTCTTTCGGAGGTATAGCTATCCATGATAAGGGTGTTATTTTAGACTGTAACAAGGGATTGTCAGAAATGACCGGTTATTCCGTGACGGAGTTAATTGGAATGGATGGTTTATTGCTGATTGCAGAAAAATCAAGAAATTCTGTGATGAATAATATTTTATCCGGTTACGAAAAGCCTTATGAGGAAACTGGGTTGCGTAAAAACGGAGAGGAATTTCCAATACGTATAGAAGCCCAGGGTATTCCTTATAAAGGTAAGAATGTTAGAGTTGTTGAATTTAGGGATATTACTGAACAGAAACTGGCCGAGGCGGAACAGGAGAAGTTGAAATCCCAGTTGATCCAAGCACACAAAATGGAATCCATCGGTACCCTTGCGGGTGGAATTGCCCATGATTTTAACAATATACTTTTCCCCATTGTAGGGCATACTGAGATGCTGTTAGAGGATGTCCCTGTAGACAGTCCAGTCAGGGAGGGTCTTAATCAGATCTATACCGGTGCAATGAGAGCCAGTGAACTGGTAAAGCAGATCCTCACATTCTCCCGTCAAGATAGTCATGAATTAAAATTGATGAAGATGCAGCCGATTATCAAGGAAGCGTTGAAGCTTATCAGATCTACAATCCCTACAACCATTGAAATTAAACAGGATATCCATCCTGACTGTGGTGTGATTAAAGCTGATCCAACCCAAATTCATCAAATCATAATGAACCTTGCTACCAACTCGTATCATGCAATGGAAAAAACAGGTGGGGAACTAAAAATCCGCCTGAAAGAAATCGAATTAGGTGGATATGATGTGCTGAGACCAGATATGAAGCCAGGGATGTATGCATGTTTAACGATAACTGATACAGGCATAGGAATGGATAAAGAGTTAACACGAATAATCTTTGATCCATTTTTTACCACCAAGGAAAAAGGCAAAGGCACAGGGATGGGGTTGTCAGTGGTACATGGCATTGTTGAAAATATGAATGGAGCTATCCAGGTATATAGCGAACCTGGTGAAGGGACGCAGTTCCATGTTTATCTGCCGGTTGAAAAGAATTTATCTGAAGAACAAGTAATCCATTCAAAAATAGAAATTCAGGGTGGAACTGAACAGATCCTTCTTGTGGATGATGAAGAAGCGATTCTTACAATGGAAAAGCAGATGCTGGAGCGTATGGGGTATTCAGTTACTTCACATACAAGCAGCATTGAAGCCCTGGAAGCTTTTAGGGATGGCTCCGATAAATTTGATTTGGTCATTACTGATATGGCAATGCCAAATATGCCTGGAGATAAACTTGCTGTTGAATTGACTAAAATCCGTCCTGATATCCCCATATTGCTTTGTACCGGGTTCAGCGAAACTATGTCTGAAGAAAAAGCTGCATCTCTTGGCATTAAGGGTTTTCTATGGAAGCCAATTGTAATGAAGGATCTTG
>JAOZRF010000346.1:414-3874 GCA_029940245.1 Desulfobacula sp. | reverse complement strand
TCGGACAGAAAAGGGATGGGCTGATTCAGATCAATTTCTTTTTTATATCTCTGTTTTAAATTTTTGATCCGTGACACGACATCGTCTGAAACTGCTTCTGGGTTAAGTGAAGCCGGGTTGTTTTCCTGCACCTGTTCCAGAGAATCCATGTAATATTGCGGAGGCGTATAGGTTTCCAGAGCCTGATCCATTTTTAAATAGTCTGCAGATACGGATAAAGGGGAGACATAAAAAAAACTGAGGATGATCAGGGGGATTATTGTTGTTCCCATGAGTTTTTTCCTCCTTTGGCTGCAGGCATTTTCTTATCCAGCACCACACCGGTTAATTGTTCAAGCGTTACAAGAGTTTTTCCATAGTCTGCTTTGGCCCGGGCAAGGGATAATTGAAAATTGTAGGCCGTTGCCTGGACTTCAAGAAAATCGGCAAAACTGCCGTCACCTTCCCTGTACCAGGTTTCAGCAGTTTGAACGGATTTAAGAGCCTGGGGGATAAGATTCATTTTATACAGCGTAATTAATCTTTTTGAATTTTGAAGCTTAAACCACAACCGGCTGAGGATTTCTTTGGTCTTATTTTCAACGGACAACTTATCGGCTTTGGCTTTTAGTGTAAGCGCCCGAGCCCTGGATATCTTACTTTTATTTTTCCCGAACCATACGGGAAGGCTTAAGCCAAATTGAATCCCGACAGCATCATCTCCAGCATCTTTTGGAGGATTTGGTACATCCGGTTCGCCAATGGCGGAATAAAAAAGCCCCAGTTTAAAAGAAGGAAGCGAGTCATACCGGGATAATTTTACGGCTTCTTCGGCTTTTGTGATCTGTTCAATGGCAATTAAAATGTCTTCCTGGTGCGCCATGGCCAGGCCGTAAATTTCATTGAGGGTATAGACGACATCTTTAAATGCAAGATCTTTAGCATACCCCAGAGGTGCGTCCGGCGCCCTGTTTAACAGGGTATTAATACGTGCTTTTTCAGTTTGTTCAAGCTCCTGGAGTAACAGAATATCATACTGGATCTGTGCGGTCTGGGCCTGGGCTTTGGAAATATCATAAAACAGGGCTTTATCCTGTGTATACGCATTTTCACTGATTTTAACCAGGTCCTGGTTTAAATTAAAATTGGCTTTGGCAATATTAATGGCCTTCTGGATATAAATTAATTCATGATAGGATCTGGAGATTTCTGTCACCATATTCTTAATGGTTTTATCAAGCTTGAGCCTGGAAATTCTTGTGTCTGCCTCAAGAACCCTGCCTTTCTGGGTAAGCCTGCCCGGAAAAGGGATGGCTTGTGACAGGGTCAGGCTCCAGTCCTGAGGACCCAGGCGAGTCTCAATGGGGGAGGGAAAATAACTGGTCATCAACTGGGGGTCAGGCCAGGTGACTTCGATTCGGTAGTTTTCAATAAAAACTTTCCATGATTCTTTAGACGATGTAATGGACGGATTGGTAAGATACGCATATTTTAATAAATCTGACAAAAAAAGATCCTGTGCAATTTTTTTTTCAATATGGGTCAAATCTTCTTTGCTTTCTGCAAAAGAAAAAGAATAAAATAATAAAGGAATACATAAACCCGCTAAAATTAGTAAAAAGATTTTTTTTCTCATATCAGTTCCTTGTCAGCTTTACCCCATTCCAGGGAATAAATTTTATAAAAATACTGGTTTAAAAATGATTTAGCATTTTCCATGCCAAAAACAAACTTTATTAATATTTCATTATTTTTTTGAATAAAAACCCAAAACAATAAGTAGTCGTATATTGATCCATAGAATATAGTATACAAATATTTAAAATATCCAATACGTCCAATGTGATTAATTTTTAATCGGCTAAGAGAAAAACCGTATAAAAATTAATCAATTATTCCTTTTATGATATGAAGTTTCATTGGCGCATCCACCCCTTTCAGTACAGCATCAAAAGTTTTTTCAACAGGAATTTCATTTTTTATATACTGATAGGCTGTATCCGATATAACAATCTCCTGTTTGCCGGCTGTGGCCTGGATGCGGCTGGTGATATTCACTGCTGACCCCACAATTCCATATTTTGACCGTGTGGCTGATCCGATATTTCCCACAATTACCTGGCCTGCATTTATGCCGATGCCCATGTGTAGCTGCGGGAGGTTTTCGTCCTTCATTTCCCGGTTAAATTCAGACATACGGGCCTGCATATCATTTGCACACTGGAGACCATAATGGATTGTATCCTCTATCGGGTCTGAAAACGGCTCAAAAAACACCAGGATAGCGTCTCCAAAAAAATCAACAATAATCCCGTTATATCGTTGAATAATAGTAATCATATGTGAAAAATATTGATTCAGGACACGTATGATTATTTCCGGGCTGAAAGTCTCTGAAAGGGCGGTAAACCCCCGTATATCAGACATCATAATAACAACTTCCCGCCTTTGTCCCCCAAGTTTCCCCGCATCCGGATGTTTGAGTAAGAATTTGGCAAATTCAGGGTCAACATACCGCCCGAAAGAATCCCTGATAAAATCACGCTCTTTTAATCCTTTTACCATTGAATTATAGCTGTTCACGAGCTGGCCGATTTCATCTCTGCTGTCTGCCTCTACAGGAGGGCCGTATTCACCTTTTGCAACCTTTTGAGCATTTTTTGAAAGGATTTTTATTTTATCAGTTGTTTTTCCAACATGATTTCTGATGAGCAGGAGAATAATCATCATTAGAATAAAGCTGCCCAGAACAAAGCCGTTTCGGTAAGCTGTAATGCGTGTCAGTACTTTATTACCTTGTGCAAACAGGATAATGGTCCAGGGAATCTGATCTAATTTATAAAAACCGGCAATCATTTTTGGCGGGTGACCGCTGGATTTAACCGTACCCGATGGTTTGGTTTTCATTTCATCAATAATAGCCATTTCCAGGGGATCTTTTCCCCCTCCCAGAGAATACCTGCCCTGCATGGCCATATTCGTATGTGCCACGTATTTTAAGGATTGATCTACCAGACATGCCATATCGCTTTGCCACCAGCCAAGCTTGATAATATCTTTGAGCAGGTAGTCAAAACTCATTTTAATTTCAAGTTTTCCGATTAACTCATTCCCGGTGGTTAGAATATTTAAGAAAAGTGTGACGGTTTTATGGCCCCTGTCTGCATCAAAAACAGGGGAGGATATTTTTAAAAGTCTGCTGTGGTGAAACTGCATCATACCGTTATCTTTCATATTCATCATACGTCCGGCCGGCATCATGGAGCCGGATCGCATCACAGAACCATCCTGTATGGAATCTTTCTCTTTATTTAAAATTCGGACAAAATTGGCATCAACCACACCTTCTAACCCTTTGAGTTGCTTTAAAATCGTATCAAAATCTCTGCCGTTATTTTTTTTTGAAAATATTTTAAACAGTATTTCAGACAATTCAATGGGTTTTAAAAGACGCATCTGGATATAGTGGGCTGCCCGCTGA
>JAOZRF010000346.1:0-404 GCA_029940245.1 Desulfobacula sp. | reverse complement strand
AGTTTTAATACAGCAGATTCATTCCATTGGTCAAGCAATACATTCCGGGTAAACAAAAAGCTGATAATTCCCCCGGAAAACAGGGCCAGAAAAATTGGCAGAAGCAATAAACCGATCAATCGACCCTGCAGTGTTTTAAAATTAAAGAGTTTAAAATGTTTCATTCCATCTGCTTTTATGAATTCATTATATATTTGTTAAACATCCTTTGATAAAAAGGTTGCACAATACATGCCAGGCCACGGATGAAGAGAAGTCATTAATCTCATATCAACGTATCATGAAATTATTTTTGAGGTGTTCTCAATAAATTTTCAAGGTTCAGATGATATTTTTTAAATTTATTGTTTAAAGTTGTCCTGGTGATGTTTAATATTTTTGCAGCTTCGGTTTATTACCTTTTG
>JAOZRF010000345.1 GCA_029940245.1 Desulfobacula sp. | reverse complement strand
TAAAGCAATTTATCATTCCTGATATTGTTTTGTTTGTGAACGGGATACCCCTTGGTGTGGTGGAGTGCAAAAAAGGGGGGCCGACCTGTGCCAACCCAATGGCTGAAGCGTTTGAGCAGTTGCAGCGGTATATGAACAATCGGAAAGCCACCCGAAGTCAGGGGTTAAGGGAAGGTGAACCCAGGCTGTTTCATACAGCTTTATTGCTGATCCGGTCCTGTGGTCTTAAAGCGAATTTTGGCACCATCACTTCCGGTGAGGAACATTTTTTTCCCTGGAAAACCCAGTGGCCCAATGAGGACTCAGTGGCCGGCGGCATGAACCAGCAGCAAGAATTAATAGCAGGGATGCTGAACAAAGAGAACCTGATACAGATATTGCGGACATCATCGGTATTCATGGATACGGACAGCGGCCCGAGAATAAAAGTTGTCTGCAGGTATCAGCAGTTTCGGGCTGCCAATAAAATATGTCATCAATTGCGCCAGGGGAAAACAGCAGCCCAGAAAAGCGGCGTAATCTGGCACACCCAGGGGTCGGGCAAATCGTTGACCATGGTGTTTGTGGCACGCATGATCCGGGCTTCAAAGGATTTAAATGATTATAAAATTGTTCTGATCAATGACCGTGTTGATCTGGAAGAACAGCTTGGCAAAACTGCCACCCTGATCGGAGGCCGGATCAACATTATTCAAAACACCCATGCTCTGCGGGCGGATTTAAGTTGTGACATTTCGGATATTAACATGGTGATGGCCCATAAGTTTCAAATCAGAGAAGAGAGTGTCAGTCTACAGGTGGCAGAGGCTTTGGGCACCTATCAGGCCATGCCGTCGGGCAAAACCTTTGGTGTTGTCAATGATTCTCACAGGATTCTTTTAATGATTGATGAAGCCCATCGCACCCAGGGTTCTGATCTGGGGGATAATATTTTTGAAGCTTTTCCCAATGCAGCCCGAATTGCATTTACCGGGACACCTTTGATAACAGAACGTCATGGTGAAAAGAAAACCCATAAACGGTTTGGTCAGTATATTGATACCTACCGGTTGATGGATGCGGTAAATGACAAAGTCACCCTGCAGATTCTTTATGAAGGAAAAACCGCTGATACGGCGTTAACAGATAAGCATGGGTTTGAAACCGCATTTGAGGACATGTTCAGGGATCGAACCGAAGAAGAAATCCTTGCCATAAAAAAGAAATACGGGACAGCAGGTGATATTCTGGAAGCAGAACAGCGTATTAAAGCCATTGCAAAAGATATGGTGGATCACTACATTGACAACATTTTGCCCAATGGATTCAAGGCACAGGTTGTCTGCCATTCAAAGCTGGCTGTTATCCGGTATCAGGCAGCTATTCAGAAGGCTTTGAAAGAACGTCTGGGAAAGGAAAGAGCCAGGGAAAAACCAGATCTGCAATGGATTAAAAAAATTGCATTTTTAAAAGTTGCAGTGGTGGTCTCAAGTGATGGAACCAATGAAGCCGCTTATATCACAGAATCCAGAAAGCAAGCCAGAATTTGGGATGCAAAGAATAATTTTTGCAAACCTTTTGATTTTGATGACCCGGACAAGAAATATACGGGGATTGCATTTTTAATTATCTGCGATATGCTGCTCACCGGATTTGATGCCCCCATTGAACAGGTCATGTATATTGATAAAAAAATACGGGAACATACCCTGCTCCAGGCGATTGCCCGGACAAACCGTGTGGCAAAAGGCAAAAAACGAGGGTATGTGGTGGATTATATCGGGTTGTCCAATCATCTTACCGAGGCATTAACCCTGTATGCTGCTACAGATGAGCAAGAAGAACTTGCCCGGGGGTTAAAAAGCATCACTTCTGAAATGCCTGTGCTGGAAGAAAGATACCAACGGCTGCTGCAATTGTTTTTTGTCAACAGTGTAAATCATGTCAAAGAATTTGTTCAAGGCACACTGCCGGATATGAAGGCAGATGCCATGGTGGTTCATGCAGCGGTTACCCTGCTTAAGGATGAAAAACTCAGGGCTGATTTTGATATCTATTTAAAGAAATTTTTAATGAGCATGGATATTATTCTGCCCCACCCGGCAGCAAATCCATACCGCGTTCCTGCTAAGCGGTTCGGGTATATTTTACGGGTTACAAAAGAGCGGTATAAAGATACCAGCTTGAATTTAAGAGATGCCGGAGAAAAGGTAAAAGAATTGATCAATGCCCATTTGATCAGCCTTGGGATCAATCCTAAAATGCCGCCTGTGGAGCTGCTGGCCAAGGATTTTATTGAAAATTTAAATAAACATTCCAGCGGCAATCTTGAGGCCAAGGCAAGTGAAATGGAGCATGCAATCCGTAAACACTGCACTGTCCATCATGATGAAGATCCAGCATTCTATAAAAGCCTGTCTGAAAAAGTTGAGAATTTGATTGATCAATACAAAGGGCATTGGGACCTGCTGGTCGATGAACTGGAAAAACTTCGGACTGAGGCGATAGAAGGTCGCAAAACAGGCCAGGACGGGATGACCAAAGAAGCCTCCATCTTTTTTGAGCATATTACCAATGAAACATTTAAAAATACAAAGATATCCGGAGATACCAAAATCAAAATGCAAGGTTTGATGGATACAATTGTTGATACACTGCAAGATAGCATTGGCAGCATTGATTTCTGGACAAATGCAGATAAACAAAAAAAGGCACGCAGCAATATAAAAACCGCTTTGATGCTCACAGATATTGTTGAACTTAAGAAAAACCGGGAACGGGTCGCAGTGGAAATAATGAAACTTGCTAAAAACAGACATGATGATTTGCTGAAAGGTGGAAACAGATGAATGCGCGACGTATAAGGGATATTGATTATCTGCTCTTGCCCGGCACTGAGAGAAAAACCACGGATATTGTTATAGAACGTGATGGTGTGGTTACCGTACGCCCTCCCAAAGGTTTTACACCTGAAAAAGTAGATGCGATTGTTGAAAGCAAGCGCATGTGGATATATAAAAACCTGGCCCAATGGCGTGATTTGAATGCCACTGCCGTGGTTCGTGAATGGGTCAATGGTGAATCCTTTCTCTATCTTGGACGAAGTTACCGACTTTCATTGATTGCAGGACAAAAGGCAAATTTGAAACTTAAGGAAGGACGTTTCTGTCTGAAACGTTCCCTGATTGATCAGGGCGACGAACTGGCTGCTAAAAAAGCGTTTGAAATATTTTACTCTGTCAAAGGTGAGAATCGTTTGTCCGAACGGATAAATTTTTTCGCCCCCAGGGTCGGGGTAAACCCAACTGGATTGAAGGTGAAAGATCTGGGTTTCAGGTGGGCCAGCTGCACAAAGAACAATCTTGTGCAGTTCCATTGGAAATGTATGATGGCTCCCCCAAAGATTGTTGACTATATGGTGGTACATGAATTATGCCATATGCACCATAGAAACCATACCGATGCCTTTTGGAATGAAGTGGACAAGGTGATGCCCGATTATCGGGAACGAAAGTTATGGCTGAAAAATCATGGTGCTGGTTTGGATTTATAAGGAGAGTTTGTCATGAACGAGCAAGATCTATCTTCTAAAAGTAAAGATTTGACGGTCTCAAAAGTTGATCGTCAGAATATTTTAAACAATCAGTTTGCCATTCAGGAAATTGAAAAAGCTGTTCATATAAAAGGCATTCCTTTTGAGAACCAGACAGTTGTTCTTAAAGAACAGGTGGCTTCTTTTTTTGAAGTGACAACACGAACAATTGAAAATTATTTAAAATCAAATGAAGCAGAGTTTATGCAGAATGGTTACGAAGTAATAAAGGGTAATCGCCTGAAAATATTAAAAAAATCAATTTCGAGCCTGGATGTTCCCGAAACAGATTTCGGGAACATC
>JAOZRF010000344.1 GCA_029940245.1 Desulfobacula sp. | reverse complement strand
CTGCTTGATATTGATAGAGTCCTTACTTTTGACGAAATAGCTGCTGTTGAGGAAGCGACATAGGACCGTAATTAAAATTATATCGAGGAACTGTCATCAGGGATTTAAAAACCAGCCAAAAACAGGATTTAAAAACATACCACGATAACAACCAAGTTCAGCTGTCCCCTCTGGGTTGCACAGCAACTCTGCAATAGATGACATAATTCCAAACACGTTGAAGCAAATATTGTTTTATAAATCAGTTCTTTTTTGGTCTCTTCCGATAACTTTTTCCTTCCATAATGATGACCTCAGAGTTGTTGACGAGGCGATCAGCAATCGCAGTGGCAACAGAGGTAGAGTCAAATATATTTCCCCAGTCAGCAAACGGCAGATTTGTAGTAATCATAGTAGATTTCTTTTCATGCCGTGCGCTGATAATCTGGAAGAACAGATTTGATCCCTGTTTGCCAAGCGGCAGGTAACCGATTTCGTCTATCACCAGGAGCTCTGGAGATTGATACTGATGAAGCTTTTTCAGTAAAGAGTGATCAGCTTCAGCAGCAACCAAGTGATTGATCATGTCAATGGCAGTAGTAAAGAGCACTTTCAGAGTAGCCTGAGTGCCTTGGCAGGCAATACATTTAGACAGAAAGGTTTTGCCAACACCGGGATTGCCAATTAAGATGATATCCTTTTTCCGGTTGACAAAATCAAGGGTCAGAAGATTCTCAATAAGGGTTTTTTGTTTTCTGCGGGACGGGTGGAAATTAAAATCAAACCGATCAATGGTTGTTTTTTCAAATAGCTTCGATTGTTTGAAACACAGGGCCATTTTGTTTTGTTTTCTAAGTTCCAGTTCTATCTCAACAAGATGCTCCAGTATCTGAGGAGCAGACCAGTTTTTATGCCCGGCTGTTTCAATGACCCGTGGCAGGTTTTCCGCAAAAGCTTTTAAACGCAAAGATTTAAGTTTCTCTATCAGCGCTTCAATCATTTTTCTTTCTCCTTTGAAGAACCAGGTTGTCATAATCCGCAAGACAGGGCTCTTCGAGTCTGATCTTGTTGAGAGCATCCTGTTTGAGCTTAACAGGCGGATGAGAGTTTTTGGGGGTCATCTCCTGATACAGGATGTTTTCTATGTATTCAGCCCCATAGGCTTTGTAATGAAGGACTTTTTCGATGACTGCCAGAAGTGACGGGGTACCATACCGGTCCCTTAGCCGAAGCAGTCTGGCAATGTTTTTCTTGATGGGTTGATTGGCTTTGCTCAAAACGTTAAGATAATTCCGGGCAATTTCTCCGAGAGAGGCAAAGGCAGCAATATCGCGATCATGCCAGAGCTTTTTCTGAAGCTTTTTAACCATTTCTTTGTGCTGTGGCAGTTCAATACGTTTCCTGCGTTCCCAGTTTCTGTCATGTACAGCCACTATCCTTTGTTTATGGTAGATGGTTAGCAGTTTGTGGTCTGCCTTGAGTGTGAGGCGTTTGCCTATGGTCCAGGGCGGGGCTGTGTAGAAGTTCCCATCAAATCTGAGAGCAAAATCTTTATGCACCTTAAGCTGCTCTGTTTCCCTGCAATCAGATAAAAACTCGGGTAGAGGCCTTAACTTAACCCCTTTGAAACGCTCTGTCGGACGCTGGCCTGTAGTTTGATGCATTCTAATATTAGCTACTTCTCCAAGCCACTGACTTGCCTGAGTCTGTACATCCTCAAGACAAGTGAAATGCCTTAGAGGCCAAAAATTCCTTCTTAAATACTGTATGAGTTTTTCAATTTTACCTTTCTCATATGGCGCACGTACATTACAGGCTTTGGGCATAATGGCAAAGGGACGCAAGAAATCCAGAAATGCCTCATTGAAACGAACAACAAAACCCTGCCGTTCAGTAACAGCTGTAAGCATATTATCCACTATAATTTCTGTAGGGGTACCTCCAAAAAAATTAAAAGCATTTAAAAGACACTTGTGCAGCACCTGCTGTTTTTGGCTGTGAGTAAACTCAACATAGAACATGCGGCTGTATGATTCCACAACTGCCAGAGCATACAGTTTCCGCCTGGTCTGGCCATAGCTAAGACTGCCAAAGTGGCCCCAGTCGATTTGCATCTGCTGTCCAGGCTTTGATTCAAAACGGATAAAGGCCTGCCTGTAGTTTCTCTGATATCGTTTCTTTTTAAGATGCTTTCGCAAAATTGTTATCTCTCCGTCAAATCCAACCGAACTGATCCTTTGCAGGATTACAGGGGCATTTACCCCGGGGTCTTCTTTTAAAAGTTCATCTATGAGATCGTAATAGGGTGAAAGTTTTGTGAAGCGTTTTCTTTTTGTAACAACCGGGTCTGGATTCTTTAAATATTTTGTAACTGTTTCCCTGTTTAGCTTCAGTTTGCCGGCAATACCTCTGGATGAATAACCCCGGCTTTGCAGGTGGTGTATTTCAAATACTGTTTTTCTGTCAAGCATCTCCTGCCTCCTTTAGTGACTGCATAATAAAATGGTGCACTGTTGCCGGATCATCCTGGCTGGATACTGTCTGTCGGGCAGGTTGTTCAGGAAGGCTCAATACCTGGAATATATTGTTTTCAAAACAGATCAGATCTTTATCTATAAGTCTGCCACGGGCTTCAAGATATTCTGAAATGTTCAGTCCCAAAAGGTTGCAGATGGTGTCATATGAGTAAAATGATAGTCCATGTCGGTCTGCTGCCAACACAAGAAAAAAATACAGAACAAGTTCCTGCCTGTTTAATAACTGTAAAAACCCGCCTGTTAAAAACCGATGCTCTATGAAGCTGAATCCGCCACAAATGCGGCGCACCCTATTGGAATTAAGAATCCTTTTTTTGATCATAGCTTAATACCTCCTGTGTAATTTGTTTATCTTCCATGAGTTCTTATGTAGCATGGCTAATCCCTGGAACCTAACAAGTCCATCTTTGCAATTATTGTTAACCTGTTGGAATTACTACAATATTTACCTTTAATGCGTCCATCTTTGCAATCACAGGAACCATCCAGTATTGCCCTATCGCCCTTAATTTTGTTGTTTTTATCGATTTTGACGCGTCCATCTTTGCAATCATTGGCGCAATGTCACCGTTGGTATCTGACGTTTGTGCACTTCTTTGCTTGTTGCGAAGTCTTTGCAGCAGCCTGTTTCTTTCTGCTTTTTCTGAATTGCTTTCCCGATACTTCTTCCAGTAATCCGGGTTGGCTTTAAGCCATTTCCTTTGGCTTAACTTCTGAGAAGCTTTGTATTCCAGATCAGTTTTTATTTTACGGCGTTGCCAGTCGGCTTTTTTGGCTTTCTGACAGCCCTGTTTTTTGCAATAACACTGATTCTTATGTCTCGGGCTTTGAATAAACTCCTGGCTGCAGTTAATACAGGTTACTTTTTTCATATCTCAACCTTATTGTTGTTTTTGATGAATTAACGGATCAAAAAGTAAATAAGATTGGAATTATATGAAAGTTTGATAAAACTTCTCTGGAATTAGATGGGGAATTAAATGTGGTATGGTTTTGACTGCTTGGGTGTGGTATGGTTTTAACTGTTAGTTATTGGCTTGGAATTAAATCCCTGATGACATTTTGCGAAGGGTAAGAGGTTTTCATTGACACCGACGTTTTATCTCACTATATTTTAAATGGATTTGAAGTTATTTGCAATCAAACCAGGCAACCGCCGAGGTTTTTTTTACAGCTTTTAAAGCCTTAAAAAGTAAAGAAAAAGAAGCTTTTCTTGAAAAAATGATATCTGATTCAAAATTGCGCAATAATTTGATTGATATCGCTTTAATTGAAAAGGCCAAAAAGTTAAAGGGCCCATCCATATCTGCCAAGGACTATTTCAACAATCGTCGGCAATTTGGAGATATCTCTTGATATCTTA
>JAOZRF010000343.1 GCA_029940245.1 Desulfobacula sp. | reverse complement strand
TCCGGCGTAAAGGTGCAGCTTTTGGATATCGTTCCATTTGATTTAAAAGACGAAGAAAAAAACGACCCCAGGGCCCGCAACAAAATTGTAAAAGCAGGCCTTGATGCGGCACTGGCTTCAAGCCCCTCATTATTTTTCAACAAAAAAGATGCAGGACGAATCACCATTGGAAATCTTGATGATGACATTGAAACATTGGCAGAATGCGACTGGATCATTGAAGTTGTTGTTGAAAGGCTTGACATCAAAAGGAATCTTTTCACAAAAGTCGAAAAGTTAAGAAAGCCTGGTTCCATCGTAACCACAAATACTTCCGGTATTCCTCTTCAAGATATTTGTGAAGGCTTTTCCAAAGAATTCAAAGAACATTTCATGGGAACCCATTTTTTCAACCCGGTTCGCTATATGCACCTTTTAGAACTCATTCCCGGCGCAGATACCCTTCCCGAAATTCTTGAATTTGTTGCAGGATTTGGTGAGAAAAACCTGGGCAAAGGTATTGTCTGGGCAAAAGACACACCCAACTTTGTCGGCAACCGTATCGGTATCCAGGGAATCGGAGCCATAGCAAAAGCCATGGTTGAAGCCAGGATGACCATTCCTGAAGTGGATGCCATATTTGGTCCTGCCCTTGGCCGTCCACGAACAGCTATCTTTAAAACAGTTGACCTGGTTGGCCTGGACACGGTAATCAATGTCTGTAAAAACTCCTATGAACTCTGCCCTGATGATGAACAGAGAGACGCGTTGATCCTTCCTGAATTTATTGGGAAAATGGCTGAAAAAAAACTTTTTGGTAACAAGACCGGGGCGGGTTTTTATAAAACCGAGCTGACCCCGGAATGGAAAAAACTCAGAAAAGTCCTCAATCCTTCCACCATGGAATATGAGGACCTGACAAGACCCAGTTTCCCCTGTATTGATGCAGCAAAGAAGCAGTCCTCCTTAAAAGGAAAACTAGACTGTGTTCTCAAAGGGGATGACAAAGGGGCTGAATTTGCCTGGAAAATGGCTGCCAACAGCTTTCTGTACGCGGCCAACAGGGTTCCTGAAATTGCCGATACCATCATTGAAATCGACAACTCCATGAAATGGGGATACAATTTTGAAATGGGCCCCTTTGAAGTCTGGGATACCTATGGTGTTAAAGACGCGGTTGAACGGATGGAAAAACAAGGTCTTGATGTTCCGGCCAATGTAAAAGAGATGCTGGCAAAGGGCAATACCTGCTTTTACAAACTTGAAAACGGCATCAAATATTTCTATGATTTTGCTTCTGCCTCTTATAAAGAAGTGCCTGTCAGCAAAACCATGGTCTCCATAGCAGCAGCCAAAGGCAATAACAAGACGGTTCTGGAAAATAACTCCTCAAGTCTTGTGGATATCGGTGATGATATCTTCTGCGTGGAATTCCACACAAAAATGAACGCTATCAATGAAGAAATTGTTGATTCCATTGGCGAAGCCCTTGATTATGTGGATAAAAACGGGGCAGGTCTTGTCATCGGAAACGAAGCCGGCGGCATGCCGGGTGCGTTCTCAGCAGGAGCTGATCTTAGTTTTGTTTCAAAACTCTGTCATGATAAAAAATATGCTGAAATCGAAGCGTTCCTGAAAAAAGCCCAGGATGGCATCCAGAGAACAAAATATGCTGCCTTCCCCGTGGTAGCAGCTCCTTATGGCATGGTGCTTGGCGGAGGTTGCGAAACCTGTCTGGGGGCTGACAAAATGGTCGCCCATTCAGAACTTTACATGGGGCTTGTGGAAATCGGCGTGGGTCTTCTTCCTGCAGGTGGCGGAACCATGAATTTGTGGAAAAAATATATCAACGCCCTTCCGGCCAAAACAGCAAAAGATACTGATCTGGCTAAATTCTTTGTACCGGCCTTTATGAAAATTGCAATGGCTGCCGTTTCATCGTCTGCTGCCCAGGCAATGGGTAATGGTTTTCTTGGCCAGGCTGACAGAATTGTGTTTAACCGCGATAACCTCATCGGCGAAGCCAAAAAAGAAGTCCTTAAAATGGTGGACGACGGATATGTACCGCCTGCCGGACAGCCCCTTATCGTCATGGGAGATGCAGGTCAGGGAATGGTGAATGCGGAAATCTTCAACATGCTGAATGGTAAATTCATGAGTGATTATGATGCATTTCTTGCCAAACGAATTGCATACGTGATGAGTGGTGGTGAAGTAAAAACAGGAAGCGCCGTTGATGAAGACACCATCCTGAAACTTGAAAGAGAAGCATTTGTTGACTTCTGCAAAGAAGAAAAAACCATTGCCAGAATCGACCACATGCTTAAAACCGGTAAACCACTCAGAAATTAAAGGAGGACTTAAGTCATGCAAGACGCATATATTGTACAATCGGTCAGAACCCCTGGCTGCAAACAAAAAAGAGGCCTGTTCAACCAGACAAGGCCTGAAGAGCTGATCACCTTTATCATGAGATCAGCCGTTGAAAGAACCAAAAATCTTGATTTTGATGATTTTGATGATGTCATGGTGGGCTGTGCCTTTCCTGAAGCAGAACAGGGCCTGAACATCGGCCGGGTGGCCGCACGAATGGCAGGATTTCCCAACAAGGTATCCGGTGCAACAGTTAACCGGTTCTGTGCCTCCGGTCTTGAAGCCATTGCCCTTGCAACGGCAAGGGTGCAGATGGGCTGGTCAGATGTGACCATGGGTGCGGGTCTTGAATCCATGACCTTTGTTCCCATGGGTGGAAACCTTCCCCGCCCCCATCCTGAATTTTCAAAAACCAACCCGGAAGACTTTATTTCCATGGGCATTACGGCAGAAAATGTTGCCAACCGTTACAATGTATCAAGGGAAGACCAGGACAAATTTGCAGCAAATTCCCAGGCAAAGGCGGCAAGAGCAAGGGACAACGGCCTTTTTACTGAAATCGTTCCCACACCTGCGTATAATTATGTCAAACAGCCAGACGGCACATACAGAAAAGAAACATTCATTGTTGAACACGATGATGGTATCCGGGTATCCACACCTGAAGGGCTTGGAAAACTTCGGACGGTTTTTTCTGCTGCCGGCAGTGTCACAGCCGGGAACTCTTCCCAGACAACAGATGGAGCGGCTGCAACCATCATTGCATCAAAAAATAAATGTGATGAACTGGGGCTTGAACCTATTGCAAAGCTTATTTCCTATACAACCATTGGCTGTAAATCCGATGAAATGGGTGTGGGCCCCCGCTATGCAATCCCAAAAGTGCTTAAGCAGGCCGGCTTTACCATTGATGATATTGATATTTACGAAATCAATGAAGCATTTGCTTCCCAGGCCCTTTACTGCATCAGGGAACTGGGTCTTGAAAAGTATATGGACAAAATCAATATTCATGGCGGTGCTATTGCATTGGGGCATCCCCTGGGATGCACTGGTGCAAAGCTGACAGCCACCTGCCTTGCCAATCTCAAAGAGGTCAATGGTAAATATGGTATTGTTTCCATGTGCATTGGCGGTGGCATGGGCGCTGCAGCCATATTTGAAAGGCTGTAGGCTATCTAGTGTTTGAACGAAAACTCACTCCTCTACGAGCCGCCCAAACACGGGGTTTTCGGTCAGGCACTATCTAATCTACCATGAAGAGGCATGAAGGAATAAAAAATCCTTCATGACCTTCATGATTAAAATATTTTTAATTCATCGTTCTAAGAAAAAGAGGGCTGTTTCCCATCTACTTGCGGAAACAGCCCCCTTTTTTATGGAATGATTTGACGGCCCAACCGCTGTAGCCACGATGGTTGAAGCGATTTTTTTTGCTCTTTCATTACTCCGTTCTATATTTTTTAAAATTTTCTGCTTGTTCAAATATTTCCTTAAAAACTTCATCTTTTGGTACCGGCGGATAGCT
>JAOZRF010000342.1:3169-3894 GCA_029940245.1 Desulfobacula sp. | reverse complement strand
CCCCGTGTCACCATGGGGCCCAGGGCAATAAGGGTCAGAATAGTGACGGATGCGGCAATAACGCCCAGGCATGCTGCCAGGATCGTTCCGAATACAATCGTGACCACGGCAAGCCCACCTTTCAGCCCACCTAGGGAATCATAGAGGCTCTTGTACAATTCCTTGGTAATCCCCGAATGCTGGAGGATCACCCCCATAAAGGTAAATAGGGGCACTGCCAGATAGGGATAGTTCAGGGTAAGGTCGTAAAACCGGCTGTAAAGAATGTGATAGGTTGTTATCGGGCCAAAGATCAGTAGGCCCACAAGAAAAGCCACACTACCTATAACAAAGGCAATGGGAAACCCCGTCATGACCAGGGTAAATACGCCTCCCAGCATGAGAAGAGCTATGATTTGGGGACTTAGTTCAACCAATTGTCTCTCCTTTTATCAGAAAATAAAGATCCCGTATGAATTTTGCAAAGCCCTGGAGAATCAGGAGCAACAGCCCAATGGAAAACAGGGTCCGATAGGGTGCGGCTGGTGGATACCAGAAACTGTTGAACATGACTTCATGTATTTTCCAGGCTTTCATGGCCCAGGTCACGGATAGTTTGAACATGATGATCATGAGTGGAAAAAACAGGAAGATAGCGCAGATGACGTCCATGAATGCCTGTTTTCTTGGGGAGAGATTGGTATAAATAATATCTACCCGGGTATGGGAATTGTGCAGATGGTTAT
>JAOZRF010000342.1:0-3159 GCA_029940245.1 Desulfobacula sp. | reverse complement strand
TGGTTATAGGAGGCACCCAGCATATAGATCGCCCCCCCGGCCATGCACATGGTATCATAGGCCCAGATGGTGGGAGCGTTAAAAAAATGCCGGGAAATAGCCTCATAAGATCCCGCCAGGACTAGGAGAAAAGCAAACCATTTTCCTATAGATCCTGATGTTTCACTCAGCCAGTCAATGAATTTAAGTAATTTTGTCAGAATGGTCATGCTTTTCTCCTCAGCCGGATCACTATTTTATTGCTGTGTAGGCTTTGCCGAATTCTTTCATAGAATTGTAGATTTCTGCAAAAATCGGTGACTCTGTTTTTGATTTTTCAGCATAGAATTCATCAGCTGCGGCAGTAAGTGCTTCTTCGATGTCCTTGGGTACCTTGAAGACCTGATTGCCGGCTGCCCTGAATTTGTCTACAGCTTTGACAGATTCAAACACCAGGTACTCATGCTGGGCCTGTGTCCACTTGTCGATAAGTCCCTGGACAATGACTTTGATGTCTGCCGGCAGGGCGTTCCAAGCTGTTTTGTTCACAAAGAAAACCTGGGGATCACTGGGTGCCCGGGTGGGGGACAGATAAACATAGGGGGCCACTTCATTGAAGTGCATATTCCAGTTGGAGGCCAGGGTTGAATACTCGAAGGCGTCGATGGTGCCTCTCTGCATCGCTTCATAGAGCTCGCCGCCAGGGATGATGACGGTTGCGGCACCCATTCTCTTGAGAATTTCACCACCGTCGCCCATGCATCGTGCCTTCAGGCCTTTGATATCCTTGAGGGAATCAAGTTTGACTTTAGAATGAAAAAAGACTTCTTCGGGAAGGGGAGACAATGCGCCTGGGAAGGTCATGACATTGTAGTCGCCCATCATTTTGTTCATAAGATCCGCTCCGCCACCGTAATTGAACCAGGTTCGTAAGGCTTCTCCTGGAAGACCGCCGGGTCTGGAGCTGATCAGTCCGGCTGCAGGCCATTTGTCCAGATTGTACATGGGGCAGGTATAGGCTAGCTGAAGAACGTTCTGATCAACAGCGTCCAGTTCCTTGTATGCAGGGACGATGGAGCCGCCCACAAAGGGTTTTACTGTCAGACGGCCGCCGGTGGCTTCGGTGATGGCGTTGCACAGCTTGTCATGGTAGATCTGGGATGGATCGGATGCAGGACCGTGTCCTGACGATTTCCAGACGATTTTCTTGACGGTATCTCCGGCCGAGCTCATGGCAGGTACTGCCAGCAGAACTGCGGCCAGGATGGAAACAAACAACATTCCTAACAGTCGTGTTCGTGTACTCATTTTTCATTCTCCTATTAACGGTTATTGTTGATGAACAGGGAAGTTCCTGTCCGGTTTTGAAAATAGTTAGAATTGCAGGCAGCCAGTCGTTCCATGGCTGTCTGCCCTGTGCAGTGGGAAAGCCCCACAATACTCAATGTTTCCTTTTGAAGGTAATCCAAAGATACTTCAAGACTCGTTTCAGATGCTTCCACCAGGTGACTGCCGCCGAGAACCGCATAAACAGGTCTGTCAATCAAGCGCACAGCAGCATCCAACATGTTTTTCATTCCCGGATGGGAACAGCCCAGAAGAACGATAAGCCCTTTTGGGGAATCCATGACCAAGGCAATTTCATCGTCAAAGGGATCGGGGCAGAGCCAGCCGTTTTTAAGAATCATGAATCTCGGATTAATGGTTTCATCTTTGTGGATCCGATCAAATCCGGAAAGAATGTATACATCAGGGGCAATTTCAAGGACAGGATCATGGACGAACCTGCAGGGGATGCCCTGGCTGGATACAAACGCCTTATCAAAATTGTTTCCCAGGAACTCACAGGAATTATTCCGAAATCCGTATTTTTCCTGGAAGAATCCCTGGCCCAGGAAGAGATTGAATTGGGTGGTAATTTCGGTCAGGGATCTGAAGCCGCCTGAATGATCGTAATGGCCATGGCTGATGACCACGCTGTCAAGTCGCCCAAGGTCGATGTTCAAACGGCCGGCATTGGCAATAAAGGCCCCGGACTGTCCTGTGTCAAAGAGTATCCTTGTGTCATCGGTTTCAATAAAAAACGAAAGCCCGTGTTCATGGACCAGGGCTTTGTGTTCTCCTGGATTGTTTTCAATGAGTGTGGTAATTTTCAGTGTCATAGGTCCCTTGATTGTCGTGGTTTATTTTAGTTTTCCATGCATGTGAGCCCTGATGTCGGCAAGGGCATTTTCCAAATGGGTTGTCATTGCAAACTCAGCTCCTTCTTTGTCCCTGTTCGTTACAGCATCCAGAATGGTTTTATGCTCGCGTATGGTTTTTTCGATTCGACCCGGTGTATGAAGACTGGAAATCCAGCCATTTGGAAGCGATATGGTCATGGATTTCATCAGGCTATGCAGGGTGGCGTTTTTTGTGGCACCTGCCAGCCATCTATGAAAATCCCGGTCCCGTTTGATGATTTCCATGGTGTTTCTGTTTTCAGCATGAAAGGCAAAATGAGCCAGGGCCTCCTCCATTTTCAGGATATCCCGAGAATCTGCTTTTTCTGCAGCAAAAGCCGCTGTTTTGGGTTCAATAATCAACCTGACCTCAAAGTTGTCGATGATGGAGCCTTCATTGCTTTTGAGCCAGCTAATAAACGGTTCGAATTTTTTTTCAGTGGCATCGGCTATGAAAATGCCTTTGCCCTGCTTTACCCAGACTTGTCCGGTAACCTCAAGGATACGGATCGCCTCCCGGACGGAGGACCGGCTGACCTGAAGTCTTTTTGTCAGCTCGTTTTCAGAATAGAACTTATCGCCAGGAGCAAAATTGTCTTCTGCTATCATTCCCTTAATCACATCAATGACAGTCTCTGAAAGTCTTATTTTTCGTATAGGTGTCATTCATCAATCTCCCCCAAATTATTGGTACATCCACTGTTTATTTAAGTGTCAACTGTTCAGATGCCTACTTATCAGACAAGTTATCTTGTTATTATATTTGTTTAGGCATGTCAACCTTTTTTTAAAAAAAAATAATTGACTCATTACACCACCAATAAAATTTTTCTGAACTGTCAGAGAAAGATCTTCAATAATTGGCGGGTTGGATGTTTCCTTTGATCTATTTAAGTTCACACCGGCACTCGGCAAAACTAACTTGCCAAAATTACACTGGTTGTGTTATTTAAACAAA
>JAOZRF010000014.1 GCA_029940245.1 Desulfobacula sp. | reverse complement strand
GTCTCGGTCAAAATAGCTGACTCACTTGTTAACAGCAGAAAATTCCAATCAACACCACGATAATTCTCGGGTTCCCAAATTGTTTTCAGTTTAAATATATGGCTCACTCCAGGAATACTTTAGACACTTCCAACTTTTTTAGCGTATCTTATCATAATAATGCTGCAAATCGCTGGTCAGAAACATCTGTATCTTTGAAAGATTACGAGAGTGACCAGCCCAGAGTTCCCGGGTTGTTGCCTTAGCCAGAAGGCCCTGTACTTTTTCCTGCATCTTAGTCCAGAGATTCTTCTTGTACTCACTGTCAAGCACCACAAGATCCTGACTTAGGGCAGCGCATTTCTTTCTTAATCCGGAAAAAACAAAACGGCTGAATATGAACCAGGCCAGGGATATCGTGAGTGCCATCAGGCAGGCCGGAAGAATAAAATGGTCTGCATTCTGGGTTCCTTCCTTGAGAGCTGCAAACAATGTTTCCCCGGGATAGGAAATTGCAGATTGTATCAGCATATCGCCAAAGAAAAAAACCAGAACTGAACACAGAAAAGCAATCTTTGATGTTTTTGCAAATAGCTGCCATCCCCTGTGGCTGAAGCGGGTCATGGCCTCGCAGACCAGTTGCAGTTCGTTCACCTGTTTGTCTATATCCTCAAGAATATGATTCACCCTGAAACCGGGGGCGCTCTTAATTTTTGTCATCAACTGATCCCGCTCCTGGGCCAGAGGTGCGAGGATATCAGACGATTCAGCTTCACCGGGTGCATAAGTAAGATAAATATGTGGAATATCCTTGCGGCCGGTCATCTGGGACATGTTCCAGCACAAAGCCCCGTATGAGCGGACCAGGTCACTTAAATTATCACATTCATCAACCCGGCTCATGACAAAGATAATACGATCCTCTCCTGATTTTTCAGGAAGAGTGCTTCTGATTGCAGTATACGTTTCCTTAATCGTTCCAGCTTTATGCGGATCAAACATCAGAACAATGAGATCAGCCAGGTTGGCTAAATCCCCAAGTACGGCCATGTAATCATAGCCCCTGTCTTTTTCTGTGACAGAATCAAGCATTCCCGGACTATCAATTATCGCCATATTTTCCAGGATCGGGGTTTCCATCTTTTTCATAAGGAAATGAGACATAAATCGCTCCCCGAATTTCTTAAAACTACCAAAGGGAAGTGTATCATCATTCACCAGGGTGGATCCGGGAATTTTTTTAGCTCCTTCTCCAACGCCACAGGCGGTAATTATCGTAAAGGAATCATCCGTGGGTGCCTGACCCGTACGCTGGATGTCCTGGCCGAGAAGCTCATTGATCAAAGTGGATTTACCCGAAGAGTAATTACCGATCACAAGAACAATGGGTTTCCATTTGAGCATGGCTTCCAGGTTGCTGGAATCGAGATGATATTTTAAAAACAGAGGTGACAGGCTTTTTTTCACTTTGGTCTGCAATTCTGCCTGCAATACTTTTTCGTCCATATTTTTTACCGCCCATTAAATTTGCTATGATTAGCTATCCGTTTGCTGCCCTCACAGTAAAACGCTTTACTATTATTCATAATAAGAATTAATCATATCGGAAAACCTGGTCAATGGAAAGAGAATTTGAAAATCTCAATTTTTTCCCAAAAAAGCAGATACCATAAATGAATCTTGTTTCGTGAAGCTTGTGTATTTCTTGACAAAAACACTTTCTTATTTTATTGATACAGGTGTCATAACTGAACTTATTCCAAAAAAGATATAAAAACATACAAAACTATTCATAGGAGAGTACAGAAAACCAATGAAAAACACGAAAAAAATGCAATTAATGTTTTTTATATTGATTCCGGCAATTTTGGCAATCTTCACAGGTTATACAAGTGCTGATTCAACAATTGTTTTATCAAAGGGACAAAGTGTTTATGTTCCCATCTATTCACATATTTACCATGGAGATAGGGAAAGGCCCTTTGAACTGGCTGCAACCCTGAGCATAAGAAATACAGACACAAAAAGGGAAATCACTCTTATCTCTACAGATTATTTTGACTCAAATGGAGTCTTTCTTAAAAAATTTATAGAAAATCCAATAAAAGTAAAAAGCCTTGCCTCTATTCACTATATCATTAAAAGTTCAGATAAGACTGGTGGATCAGGAGCCAATTTTATTGTGAGATGGGAATCTACAGAACCTGTAAATCCCCCTTTAATAGAAGCTGTTATGATTGCCACAAAAAGCCAGCAGGGAATCTCCTTTGTTTCCCGGGGACAGGTCATAAAAGAATAACCCTCGTAAAAAATAGAATAATATTTTTAACACATTAAGGGAACTTATGATCCTCTCCATCATCCTGAAAAAAATCAAGCAGTCCATTATCGATCTTTTGCCCATTATTCTAGTGATTGCTTTTTTTCAGATTTTTGTTTTAAAGCAGCCTTTGCCCCAGATGGGGGAAGTCCTTTTTGGTGGCCTTCTTGTGGTGGCAGGTCTTACCTTGTTTATTCAGGGGCTTGAAATGGGCCTGTTTCCCATTGGTGAATCCATGGCCCATGCCCTGGCCAGGAAGGGCAGCCTCTTCTGGCTGCTCTGCTTTGCCTTTGCCCTGGGATTCTCAACCACGGTGGCAGAACCTGCCCTCATTGCCGTGGCCCTGGAAGCTGCAGAAATTGCCGGCAAGGGGGGCCTTATTGACCAGGGAAAAGAATCTTTAAGTCAATATGCCTTTGGACTTCGCATATCAGTGGCTTTTTCCGTAGGGCTTGCCATCCTCATCGGTGTCATGCGCATAATCCGGGGCTGGCCCATCCATTATCTGATCATTGGCGGATATGTTGTTGTAATGCTGATGACAATCATTGCCCCCAAAGAGATTATCGGCATTGCCTATGATGCCGGCGGTGTCACCACCTCCACCATTACTGTCCCTCTGGTTGCGGCTTTAGGGGTGGGACTTGCCTCATCCATCCGGGGAAGAAGCCCGCTTGTGGATGGTTTTGGCCTTATCGCTTTTGCTTCACTTCTTCCCATGATATTTGTCATGGGGTATGGACTTATAATTTTTTGATATAAAGGGGCCGGTTTAGTGGAATTCATATATGACTTCAGCAAAATACTGCTTGCTACAATAAAAGATGTGCTGCCGATTATTATTCTCATTATCGGTTTTCAGCTCCTGGTTCTACGCCAGCCCATTCCCCACCTGCGCCGTCTCATTGTCGGGGGCATCTATGTTGTCATAGGTCTTGCCCTGTTTCTGGCAGGTCTTGAAAAAGCACTTTTCCCCCTGGGAAATATCATGGCAACCCAATTATCTGATCCTGCCTTTATTTATGGAACCGGGGAAGTTGCAGAACATGCCGACTGGAAGGCCTATGGCTGGGTATATCTTTTTGCTGCCATGATCGGCTTTGCAACCACCATTGCTGAACCCTCTCTCATTGCCGTGGCATTTAAAGCAGGCGAGGTATCAGCAGGCACCATCAAACAATGGGGTTTAAGGATCACTGTTGCCATTGGGGTTGCTTTTGGAATAAGCCTTGGCACATTCCGCATTGTCACAGGCACCCCGCTTTATCTTTACATTCTTGTGGGCTATATGATTGTTATTGTACAGACCATATTTGCTCCCAAAAACATTATTGCTCTAGCCTATGATTCCGGCGGGGTTACAACTTCAACAGTTACAGTACCATTGGTAGCAGCCCTGGGATTAGGATTGTCCGCAACTGTACCCGGCCGTAATCCTGCCCTGGACGGTTTTGGCCTTATTGCCTTTGCCAGTCTTTTTCCAATTATAGCAGTTATGGGCTATGCACAGTTAATGCAATGGGTTACTCACCGAAAAATAAAATTCATGGGGGAAAAAAATGCGCTTTAAACTTGTTTTAGCCTCGGTAAAGGCAGATATCACTGACCGTATTGTTGATGCGGCAAAAGCGGCAGACGCCACCGGGGCCACCATTATTCCCGGCAGGGGAACTGGTATCAAGGAGGCAAAAACCTTTTTTGGCCTTTCCCTGGAGGCACAGACCGACATCGTTCTCCTCCTTGTTGAAGAGCATCTTATTGACAAAATTTTAAATGCAATAAAAAAAGCAGGGGAATTTGACAAACCTGGAACCGGAATTGCCTTTGTGATTCCAGTCGAGCACGTTGTGGGCCTGGAAAGCCAAATGGAAAAATTTAAAGAAGAAGTTCGGAAAAGTTATTTTTAAGCAATGACATTTATTTTTAGAAGGGAAGAAAATCATGGCACCTGACAACACCTCAATCATACGGGCAAGGAACGTGATGCGTAAAGGGGGAATTGTGTCCATTGACGGCATGGCCACGGCCAGGGAGGCTGCCGCCAAAATGCGATCTGAAAAAATTGCATGTCTTCTTGTCAAAAAACGAAATATTGATGACGCCTGGGGCATAGTGGTGGTTCAGGATTTTATCAAAGGCGTGATCATACCAGGTCGATCCCCGGCTGAGGTTCATGTCTATGAAATCATGACAAAACCTGTTATCACCGTGCCGGCTGACATGGACATCCGTTATGTGGCCCGTTTGATTCACCGGGCCGGCATCCGAAGAGCTCCGGTTGAGGATGGAGGAGAGCTTATCGGTATGATTTCACTCTCATCGTTGATTCTGGACAATGAACTTTTTTAAAAACCGGGACAGGGGATTGAAGCCATTTTGACACATCAGTTTCGAAATTTGATGGACGTTACTGGCATTCTTTGAAAACCTCAATAGGATGTCTTTGAGAGTGTCACCCATTTTTCAAGTAACAAAGGCTGATTGCAAAGGAGTGAAGACTTCCACTGACAACTGGTGTTCAGCGCTGCTCCATTAATCATGATGGAGACAGGGTCATCCGATGAAACCACAATGACAATGATATTGTCGCGCTGTGCAGTAAATCTGAGAGCTGAATTATAACGGGCTCCACGTGACCTGTCTTCACCGGGGATAGAATGACCATCCAGAAGGCAGGCAAAACCATGAAGCTTCAAGTCAGCCCCAAGATGCAGGGCGCCATCCACCTTTGACAAAGATTTGGTCAATCCCAGATATTCATAATTTTCAAGATCAAGTGGCGGTACAAGAGAATGACCGGAGATGAAAATGGGTTTTTCATTCAGGTCTATTACAATAGCACAACCATGCCGCTGCCTTGCTGCGCTATGAACAATACTGGTAACAATTTTAAATAAAGTGGACGCTGCTGTAGGATCCATACTGGATTCAAGCAAGGCTTCTTCAACCTGTACAAGATTGGCTTTGCGGGTGGTTGACTTGAAACCGCCATCTAAAAAACTGCATACTTTATTATCATTCAGCTTTAAAAAGCCATGCCGTCCTTTAAAATCGGCAGTGATAGAAAAAGCTGGTTTATCCCCTTTGATAATACCGATAATCGTTTTTTCATCAGACACCAATTTCCGATCTGAGTTTTCAACAGATTGGAGAAGCTTTCGGATATGCTTAACATTCTCCAGTATGGGTTGCTCTGCCTTTGGAAACCTTGCAATAAACTTCATCATTGGAAGTGATTGTTTTTCAACAAAAATCAATTCACCTTTTGGCCAGGCTCCTTCTTCAGGAGTTCTTGATATTTTAAGGACTGCTTCAAGAATCGGGTAAATCCGAATCTGTGTATCCCATCCAATCAAAACATTCATTTCATCGATCAGATAGTCCCGGATAGCATGAGTTGCGTATTCTTTTAGAAAACTTCCTGAAATGCCGGTGTACAGATCTTCTTCATTGGCAATATCATGGGAGAACCTCCAGGCAGCTTGCTCCAGCCACCTTTCACTGGGACCGATAGAGCACATATTGGGATGGTGCTCTGTAAACCACATTTGATAAACAACAGAACTTGAACGTCCCCCATAGGATATCAACCCGGCCAGCTCCAGATTTTTTTCCGGAATTAAATTGCTGAATTTTTTTTTATCATAGGAAATGGCTGTCTTTTTCCGCCACTCATCCGTATCTATATACAATTCTTTGAATTTTGGTTCATGTCCTGTCAGAAGGTTTTGCGGATCATAAATATGTATGGGATCATCCGGTTTAATGGAATAAATAACAGCTGTTCGACTTGGACCGGAAAATTGGGTAAGACCCTCTCGTAACCCTTCTATGGTTTCAACAATACACCTGTAAGCAAAAATACATTCATCCATAAATTTTATTCAGCAATGCTGTTTATTGTACCTGAAAAATCCTTATCAAGATCTTTTAAAAATTTATCCCAGTTTAAGCCGAACTTGTAAAACGCCATGGAAGATAATTTCTTTGTAAGAATGGCATTGCGATATACATTAAGCTCCATGGAATTTAATGTATCCATAATGGCCTTTTTACCAAGCTTTTTAATGAGTATCTCAGGAATATATTGTTCCAGAATTTTCCATACAAGTTTTTTGTCTTTCAGGATATCGGCAAGTTTTTCTTCAAAAACCGCCTGTAATGAATAAATGTACTCACTAGTGGTTTCAGAAAGCTCAAACAATGGAACCGAAGTATCAGATTCATGTATTTTAATAAGCATCCCTGTTTCATTAATAGCATATTTTTTTACAAGCATCATAATATCTCTGATAAATGCCCATCTGGTATCTGTGTGCTGGAGAAGTTCTTCATCATAATCATCCTGAAATAAAAATGCACTTAAAACCTCTGCTGTGGCGCTTGAGAATACTCCGCCCTTATTTGCGGTAAAATCCTTGATTTGTTTAATTTCCGTGGTCGATGCTATATGCCTTCTTGCAGCATCATCAAAAAACACATTTGCCCCTTCTTCAATGAACTTAAGCTCTTTAAAAATTCTAAGAAAATCATTAACATTGGAGTGGTTAATGGTATCTTTTACTCCACCGCAGGGAATAAATGCCTGGATATTGGCTTTTTCAAAAAATCTGCGGTTTTCAGGTGCTGTAAGAAAAGTTCTGTGAAAAATCGCACCATCTTCAACATAGGTTCCATCGGGCAGGGTTATATTTTTTGCTTTGCGGAGAACCTGAAAACCGTTTGGACCTAATTTATCCACAGGAAAACCGAAAGACTCTACCCTCGGTGAAGAATAACGCATGAAACACAACTTCATTAATTCTTTTTTATCAAGCCCATCAGGATCAAACAGCACAGAATCCCCATCAATGACAAGACAAATTTTTCCTTTATAGCACTGGATCTGATTGGCTCCGAGATCACCTCCAGGGCCTCCTGTCATAATGAGGTTAAGATCTTCTTCTTTTACCTTGTAATGGGCAATCATAGTCCTGAAAGAATTCATGATCCCTGTAGTGGTCATGCCGCTGTTTTCAATTTTTCCGCCTATTACATCGTATATTTTATCCATATCTTTCGTTATAACGATGGATTTTCCATTTATTTGAAGATCAGTTCCATTTTCTCCAGCATCAAGCAGACCAAAAACATCACCATTTTCAAGCAGGCCATAGGTGTCGTGGGGAATGCCAAAGCTTTTTCCTGTGGTAATAGTTCTCCAGTATTTATAACCCAGATCCCTGGCACGATAGGAAACTGCATCCATTAAGGGAGCTGTTCCTTCATCAGGACCAAAAAATATCATCTCAGTTTTTCCATAGTAATCCACAATGGAATCATCCGGCAGCATGAGATTCATTATCCCTTCAGTGTAGTCAAACAGGGCTTCTCTGCTGTAAGCGCCTCCTCCGTAGGTGGCATGGGGCACGACAACCCCTTTGGAACCGCTTTCACAGATATCCTTATGTTTCAGCCTCTGGGCCCTTGCACCAAGAGCATAGTTTAAGGACACAGCTTGATCTAATTCAAAGGAGTGGTTGGAGGGGGTAACACGAATCATTCTCAAGCCTCCCCTTGCTATATCGCTGGCCCTTAAATGGGTACCGCACATATAATGGCCATTGATAAGAAAAATCCCAAAAACAGGCTTGTTAAATACAAGGGGATCAAGAATGCGGCTATTAAACCGGAACGCGTAGGACCTTTTTTCTGGTTTATAAAAATTGGTTTTTAAAGTGCAGGAAACAATTTGAAACATAAATTTAAAAATATCATAACCCTGGGTAAAATCCATGAATCTCGCAGCAATTATTTTTTCAAATTCTTTGAATTTTGCTCCTATTTTTTCTTCGGATGGCCTGTTGCCTGCGGCAGGGTTGAATTTTCTGTCAAAAAGATCAAAGAGAAATTTAATCAGATCAGAATTTTGCTTTACAGCCTCAATGATGAGTTTATGGGTATAGGTGGATTTTGTCGATTCATAGATTCTTCCGGCAAAGGCTGCTCTATGGTCTTTGCTTGCAAGGCTTTCCATAATTTCTCTGTCAGTTTTATTTTCTCTTTCCTGAAAGACAAACATATGAACAAAATCAATGGCATTGCCTGCAAAAAGCATCTCGTTAAAACTTAATTTCCCCTGTTCATAGAGTTCTGTCACACCACTGACCCCAAATGACAGATATGAACACATATCATTGACAATGGCTGCTTCCTGTTTCCTCGAGAGCTCTCCGTCAACATAAATTGAACAAATGGAAGAAGGAACAGATGCTTTGGTAATATAAGGTTCCCAATAGGCACGTTTTAACATCAGGTCATGATCGGCAAATAATTTTCTTAAAATAGGTAATTGCGGCAGGGCAAAATCACTGTTAAACACAAATCGTGTCTGGCCTATCTCGAGGAGATTAAACACCTCAATCAGAGGCGTTGCTGATTTTTCAACATTGGTTAAAAATTTTTCATACCGCTGTCTGGTAAAGTTAGGCGTAATGGCATAATCCCCTGCAAGGCTGAACAAAAATTTCGATTTATCAAAATCTTCATTTTTGTAATCTTTGACTGTTTCTGATCTGAAAATATAGGTGTAATAATTATTTTCCGGGCAGAAGTAATATTCCCGCCTGTGGCCTGTGAGAAGGGGCTGAAGCGCTGTTTCCATGGCATCCCGAGTTTCTTCCGTTGCAATTCTCATTCTCTGTATCTGGGTGCCCTGCTCCAGGTCAAAACCGATGTTCCCAATTCCGCTATGGAGTATCACAGTGCCATTCTGGTATTTCATACTTGTTGCAATGGATGCAAGAATATTTTTTAAAGAATCTTTTGTTATATTTTCAAAAAAATAATTTGGAAGTCCTAATTTATCCAATAGAATACCGGCTGCCATATTAATACAATTGGCAGTGATAAGACCTTCCGATGACAGATCTATCACAGCTTCATACAAAATTTTTGAATCAAGATTAACACTTTGTGCTTTATTAATGATATAGGTTCCCTGCGAAATATAATCAGCACATTTTAAATCATTTTCCATGCTCCCCTCTCCTTGCTTTTATCTTTTTAAAAATCAATTACCTTCTTTCCAGCAATTTATTTAATTAGTTATTTGTTTAACATTCCATTCTTGATTTAGCAATCATAAACCTGCTATCATCATTCACCTGTTATTGACTTCACCTCCTGACAAGGATAAAATCGGCGCCTTATGGAAAATGACCCACATATTCTAAAAATTGCACTGGCCGGTACTTAAACATCACTGGAAATCAGCTTACATGTCCTTAAAGTTTTGGCAACGAATACAGCGTATTTTGTTCTTTTCACATTATTGACAGTCTTTCTCTGATTTAGTAAGTTAGTTGTCAAGTTTTTATCAATGTGACGGGAGATAAGATTTGAAAATCATTATTGTGGGTGCCGGAGAAGTCGGGTACAATATTGCCAGTCGACTGGCTTCTGAAAGCAAGCGGGTCGTTGTCATTGACAAAAATCCGGATGCCATTCGACGTCTTTCCGAAAGACTGGATATACAGGTTATTACGGCCTCTGGCAGCAACCCGAAGATACTCATTGATGCCGGTATTAAAGAGACTGATATCCTTCTTGCGGTAACGGACAGCGATGAAACCAATCTTGTGGCCTGTCTTATAACCGACCTGATATCCCCTTCAACCAAAAAACTGGTCCGAATTAGAAACTCTGATTTTGATCCTTATCATGACCGCTTTAAAAAGGAAAACCCCCATATTGATACAATTATCAATCCTGAAACCGAGGTGGTTAATACCATTAAAAAGCTCATGGAGGTTCCTGGTGCTGTTGATGTAGGGGATTTTGCCGGCGGCCAGGTAAAATATGTCGGGATACGACTTGACAGCCATTCTCCCATGGCCGGAATAAAACTCATCGATTTTCCGGCTAAATTCGAGAACAATCAACCGCTGATTGCTGCCATCATCAGAAACAATGAGGTCATTGTCCCAAGGGGCGGCAACAGATTGGAATCCGGAGATTTAATCTATCTTGTGAGTGAAGCCGAAAAACTTGAAAAAACACTCAATCTTTTCGGGAAAAAAATACAGCCCATTCAAAGAGCCTTGATCATCGGTGGCGGACGAATCGGAGAGCGCCTTGCAAAGCTGCTTGAAAAGGACTGCATTAAAACAAAAATCATTGAATCTGATATCGACCGCTGTCATTACCTGTCCGAGCAAATGGATAAAACCATTGTTCTTCATGGCGACGGCTCTGACCGGAAACTCTTTCTGGAAGAAAATGTCAGCCAGAGTGATGTCATTGTATCGGTTACGGATGATGATGAAACCAATATTCTTGTTTCCCTGCTGGCCAAAAATTTAGGCGTTGAAAATACGATCACCAGAATCGGAAAATCAAATTATTTTCCCCTGCTGGCCTCTATTGGTATCGAAAAAATTGTCAGTCCCAGACTTTCGGCAGTCAGTTCAATTTTACAAGCGGTCCGGAAAGGAAAGGTTTTGTCTGATATCTCCATTTTTGGAGAACGGGGAGAATTTATTGAAGCCATTGCCCTTGAAACATCAGACATTACAGACAAACCATTAAAAAAAATCGCCTTTCCCAAAGGTGCAATTCTTGTCGGCATTATCAGGGATGGACTGATTATGATTCCTACTGGGGACAGTATTGTCAAACCAGGGGACAGAATCATTCTGTTTGCAGTCAAACAGGCCGTAAAAAAACTTGAAAAACTTTTGACCGTTAAACTGGATTTTTTCTAATGCGCTGGCAATTTATTGCAAGCATTATCGGTATCCTTTTAGTTTTTTTAGGGTTTTCCATGATTGCCCCTTTGCTGGTCAGTCTCCATTATCATGATCTGGCCCGGAACAGTTTTCTCCAGTCCATGGGCATTACCATGGTGGCAGGACTTATCCTGATCATTCTTTCAAAAAAGCGTGGCAGTGAAAATTATATCAACCAGAAGGAAGGCATGACCACTGTTGCGCTGGCATGGGCAGCCATTGGATTGTTTGGTGCCCTGCCCTTTTATTTGAATCCTGAATTCACGAGTTTTACGGATGCATTTTTTGAATCTGTTTCCGGATTTACAACAACCGGGTCATCTGTGATGACAAATATTGACGGGGCAGGTAAAAGCCTTCTTTTCTGGAGAAGCTTTATTCAATGGCTAGGTGGTATGGGAATTATTGTTCTTTCCCTTGCCATACTCCCATTTTTAGGGGTGGGTGGCATCCAGCTATATAAGGCAGAAGTGCCAAGCCCGGTCCCGGATAAACTAACACCCCGGCTCAGTGACTCAGCAAAAATTTTATGGGTGTTGTATGCGGTTTTTACCCTGCTTGAAATCATCTTTTTACTGGGAGGCGGCATGCCGCTGTTTGAGGCCACCTGCCATGCATTTACAACCCTGCCCACGGGCGGTTTTTCTCCTAAAAATGCCTCTATTGCCCATTATAATTCTGCCTATTTTGACTATGTGATTGTATTATTCATGGTTATTGCCGGGATTAATTTTTCTCTTCATTATCAAATGCTTCGCGGCAAAACACTTGCCTTCTGGGAAGACACGGAATGCCGATTTTTTCTTGGTTTAACCCTTGTGTTGACCCTTGTAATGACATGGGACATCTATGGCACTGTTTACACTTCACTTAAAGATGCGTTTAGGTTTGCAAGCTTTCAGGTTGTGTCCATTATCACAACAACTGGATTTGCAACGGCTGACTATGAAAAATTCCCCGGATTAAGCCAGATAATTCTGTTTGTCTCCATGTTTATCGGTGCATCCGCGGGATCAACCGGTGGTGGAATGAAATGCGCCAGAATCATTGCCGGCTATAAATATTGTTATCGAGAATTGTTTAAGATCGTACACCCCAGAAGCATCAGCCATGTAAAAATCAATAATACGGTTATCCCGGATGAAGTGCTTCGAAGCATCATGGGATTTTTAGCGCTTTACATGGGTATTTATATTTTGTCCAGCATTCTGCTTGCCGGCATGGGGGTTGACATGATGACAGCATTTGGCGCTGTCGCCGCATGCCTCGGAAATATCGGTCCCGGCTTTGGAACCGTAGGGCCTGCTGACAATTTTGCTCACCTGCCTGTAATGGGAAAATGGCTGCTGGCCTGGTGCATGCTGTTGGGCAGGCTGGAAATTTATACCGTTATTATTCTCTTTGTTCCTGAGTTCTGGAAAAAATAAATTATATGATTTCAGGATGTCTTGCCAGAGAATGTAAAAACTGATGGGTATGCATTTTCATTCTTGATCTAAAAATATCTACAACTTTCAGCATTAAGATGTGCCCGATTTCATAATCTTGTTCAAACAATCGGCGCATCTGCTCTCCGGAAATAGTAATTATTTTACTTGTCCTGGCACAGACGGCAGTAAATGTGCTTGATGATTCACCAAACAAGGCTGAAACCCCGAATGCTCTTCCGGCAGATACCTGATCCAAAGTAAAAGACTTGCCTTGCGCAGATCTGCTGTTTAAAAAAACCTTACCTGAAACCAGCATATATAAAAGGGTTTGTTCCTGATTTTGTCGAAATAGAATGTGTTCTTCATCAAATATTTCAAGCTGTGCTATTGCTCCCACTTTTTCAAGGATGTAGTCAGGCAGATCTTTAAGAAAAACTATTTTTTTCAATATGTCTTTTTCAACCATTGTTGCTTTTCCTTTTATATGACCAGGGTAAGGTTCTCAATATCATTAATCTCTTCCTTAAATTCAGGATGTTCATCCAGGGTTTTCATGATCATCTGTGCCCGTGTATCCAGATATTTTTTATACTGTTTTGCAACCCCAAGCATCATATAATAGGCCAGTTCATGGTTTTCCTTAAAAAGCTGTTTCATCCGCCCTCCTGAAAGGGTAATCACTTCGCAGGGTTCCTGGCAGACGGCCGTGTAGTTTGCAATGGATCCTTTAATAAGTGCAGAAGTGCCAAAAGAAGATCCAGATTGAATATTATCCAGAATAATATCAATCTCAGGCGTTAATTCCCTTTTAATGGCTACCTGACCCATTATTAACATAAAAAATGTATCGCCCTGCTCTTTAGCTGTAATTAATTTTGTATCTGCTCCAAAAATACTTAAATTTGCTTCATTGGCAATTATTTCAAATAAATGATCTGGAAAATTTCTTAACAGGTTAATGCGTTTTAAATCTTCTATTTTTACCATATTCAAGCCTCTTTAAGCTAAATTAATACATATATCAGAAAAACAAATATAATGGAGACTGCCACACCGATTCCCGCAGGCATTGTCCCCTGAAGGATATCATCATAAAGCCTGCGTTTTTTTATCTCCAGTCTTTTATCCCGGTAGCCCAGGGCAAGCCAGATATTAACGGATATAAATAAGACAATCCTAGCTACAGCACTCTTAAAAAAGGTCGAAAGGCTTCCGACAATTCCTATTAAAATATTTTCAGACACCTGGTTTATCGCATTTAATCCCTTATCCAAAACCATATAGGCTCCGCGTCCGGCTTTCCGATAGAACCAGTCAACATCAAGGTTAATAGATTTTATTTCCGGCGGGTAGTATCCGGAAAGAATCAAAAGGGCAAATGCCAGGGCACCAAACATTAAAAGCTGAAGCTGGCCCACAACATGTGCACCCGTATAAGGCACATAATTAACGGTGAAGGGCAGAAGATTATATAATGGCTGAGGGAAAACCCCGATAAAAACACAGGCAAATGCTGCGATACCCATTGCCAATGTCATATTCCATGAAGGATCTTTGGCTCTGATGCCTGAATCATGTCCAAAAAAAGTGAAAAATGGAACTTTAATACCTGCATGATGAAACACACCTGCGGAGGCGAATTGCAATATCAGGTAGACCAGGACCATTTTTTCATTGACCGTTGCCGTAACGATCATGGATTTGGAAACAAACCCTGAAAATAAGGGAAACGCAGATATGGACGCTGCACCGACAATGCAGAAAAGACAGGTCAATGGCATTGTTTTATAAAGTCCTCCGATTTCAGTACACTTGATCTTACCCGTCATCTGGAGAACCGATCCTGCAGCCATAAAGAGCAGTCCTTTATAAAGAATATGGCAGAAAGCATGGGCAACAGCGCCATTTAAGGCAAGTTGGGTCCCAATGCCGATACCCACGAGCATAAATCCAACCTGATTCATCAAACTATAGGAAAGAACCCTTCTGATATCATTTTCAAGT
>JAOZRF010000341.1 GCA_029940245.1 Desulfobacula sp. | reverse complement strand
TGAATATAATATATATCTCGATATATATCAAGAAGGGTTTTCAACTTTTAATGTAAACATTTAAGTTAAGCGACTGACACACAGCCAAAAAAACCATGATGTCCGTCTTCAACTTATTTGTTGGATGAGCCCGAATCTTGCTTCAGTCTTGGCACAATATTTTCCATAGGTGTAAAGTAACTTTTCCCTCTCTATTCTGCCCGAAGGGCTTCATCCAACGGCAAGCTCACTTGCCCGCCGTGGATTGGCCGATTAACTTTTTTGATGGCTACTATTTTGAACCCACACGAAAATTCGCCGAAGAGTTGCGGGTCAAGTGCAGCGCCTTGTTAGCTGTTTGATATTATTGATAAAATAATCAAATATCTTTGGGTCAAAGCATCTTTTATTCTTTGACATTATTTCAAGTGTCTCGGTAACGTTTAAAGACCCTCTATATGGTCTATTTGTGGTCAATGCATCGAAATAATCAGCTATCCTTATAATGCGAGCAATTAATGGAATGTTTTGCCCTTGCAACCCCCGTGGATAACCACCGCCATCGTAGTCCTCGTGGTGAAATAAGATTGCTTCCGTTAGTAATTTATTCAGAGCCATTGGTTTTATAAGTTTTTCGCCCAATGTTGTATGGGATTGTATAATTATATATTCAGCATCAGTAAGCAGGGTAGGCTTGTTTAATACTGTTTCATTTATACCTATCTTCCCTACATCGTGTAGTAATGCAGCTATTCTAATATATTTGATATTTAGAAATTCTTTAGGAAACATTTTACGAGCAATGTTTTCTGTAATTTCAGCTACGTGTTCTGAATGACCTTTAGTGTATGGGTCGCGTAGCTCAATTGCTTTAGACAAAAGTGTTGCTGTTCGTTCTAGGACTTCATTTATGTCGAATATCTTTTGTTCTTGTAGTTCTGCTTTTTTTGTCTGATCGGAGATGGTCTGTTTCTGATCGGAGATGGTCTGTTCCTGATCGGAGATGGTCTGTTTCTGGTTATTGTCATTTATTTCCATTGTAAAGTCTCCATGTCGGCGTTGTCAGCCGGTATGTGTTGATGGCAAGATAGCTTTAACCCGGGATCCAATCTAAACTCATCCGGATGCTGATTATTCATCCATAAGATAGATTGGTTCTGCATAATATCGTGTCTGATCTTTGGAGAGTTTTTCCATGACCAGATCGTAAAGCCATTTATTTTTTTCATCTATATCTCTGTCAGACTTGAGATATTCAAAGTCAGCATTCAGACGCATGACGCGACCTGAAATAATGGATCGTGTGATACCAGCCGGCATAACATTGCCTGCTTCAATAATCTGAAGCACCTGCTCCAGTGTAAAAACTGGGAAAACGACTACACCGGTCAGATCAGGGAACTCGTTAAGCAGGATGTCGATATCATCATGGAGGGTCCGGGAGACATGACCCGCTTTGATATAAATAGCCGTGAGTTCGTTCAGGGCATCCAGATGGTTGACCTCGGGTTTGGGTTGAATGCGATAGATTGTTTTATCCACAGTCTGAATATAGCAAAGGCCACCATGTTCCACCATTTCAGCCTGGACTGTATTAAGGTCACTTTTGACCATAGTGATTAACGGCAGTTCATTCAGGAGATTCAAGAGTACATCAGTGTCTATTTTCCGGATGGCATGAAACCAGGTATCCAGTTTGAATTTATTTTTATCCTTTAGTACCTGAACAATGATATGGGGGTAGCCCATTTTTTTAAAAGCGGAAAACCGCGTGGCACCGTCCAGCACTACATAATAATCCTTAAACGGAACCACAATGGGTGGATTGGTGAAGACTTCGGAATGATTGATTTTTTCAATGAGATTTTCCACCCTTCGAGGATCAATGTGTTCATGGGGAAACACTTTTTTAAGCTGAACAACAGCCAGTCCCAATGGGTTTTCATATTCCGGTTCAACCAGAATATCAAGACTCTGCCCGGCAACGGGATCACAAATAATAATACTATGTTTTTTTCTTTTTTTGTTCATCCTTTTTTCTCCATGTGTGGAATGTATCAAACAATATCATGCTTTTAAATCTGTCCTCTGCTTTTAAGTCTATTACAAAATGATATCTTTAATAATCCAATATATAGTACTTATGCAATTTAAACCCTATTTTAATAAAAAAAAGAGCAAAATAAAAGCAAAAAATTTATTAAAAAATAAATTATTATAAATCAAAAGAAAACAAAACGGAGGGAGGGCTAAACATTAAAGAAAAATATCATTTTTAAAAAAATTCAGGGTTTTCCCTAATTGACATCACCCATATGGAAAGGATATGGATATGGAAAAAGTCAAAAGGAGAAAAAATATGCGTTCGTTTTTTTTTAAAATCATGATGTTATGTGTCTGTGTATGGTTTTTAATAATGTCATTGCCGGATTTTTTGTCTGGCTCTCTCAGCATGACATGGCCTAAAACCCAAGGTATGGTTTTAGAAAAATTTTTAAGCAAAAAAACTACAGGGAAGGTAACTTTATGGAAACCTGTGGTGGAATACACCTATCAGGTCGAAGACAGGACCTATTCAGGTGAAAAAATATCATTTTCCATGTTTATTTTTAGCGAACAATGGGCCGTGGATCGCATCAACAGATACAACATAAACAGTAAAGTGGATGTTTTCTATAATCCGTTTAATCACAAAATATCCTGCCTTGATCCTGGGCCTGAAATTGCTGCGACCTTTTATTCAACCATTGGTATGGGAGGGCTTTTGTATTTGCTTTTTTCTTTTTATCACACCCCAAAAAGCAGGAACGTCATCTAGTCAAGCAACCAGGATTCATGGTTGTACAAACTTAACAGGGCTGGATAAAGGATGGTGTTAACCTGTTTGTTTGTTGTCAAAAGCGCGTCCTTACCAAATACAAGCTCGCTTCTAAAAACTTCAGGGGTGATGAAGCGTGTCCGTACCTCAAAAGTCAAGTTTTCGATTCTGTCCAGGATTTTTTTCTTTTGTATGTTGGGGTGCCAGGCAAGATACCATCCCCAGTCCCCGAAACTGGGAACGTTCTCATGAAAGGCAAGCACTTCTAATGAAGCGCTTTCTATAGTTCGACCGATACAAAGAAAGCTTTCCCGGGCAAGATAAGGAGAAGTTGCCTGGACCACCATCAATCCATGTTGTGAAAGATGCTGTTTTACTTTTTTATAAAATTCTCTGGCATACAACTTGCTCAACTCTGGTGTTGAAGGATCCGGCATGTCAATAATAATAACATCCCAGAAGCCTGAAACATCGCTTAAAAATTTATCTGCATCAATATTCATCACTTTTACATCGGCAAGTTTGCAGGGTTCGGATTGTTTTGCAGGATGCCTTTTATTATGGGTTTCAAGATAGAGTCGTCTATTGATCCCCTGGGTAACTCCCTTTCCTGAAATAATAACAATGCGGGCATCTTTAAAGGCATCCTGATTAATTCTTTTTAAAACAGGGTGGGTTTGGGCAAGATGAGTCATTTCAGGGTCAAGATCCACCAGAAGCACTTGTTTTACCTCTTTATATTTCAAAACCTCTCTTAATGCACATCCATCTCCGCCACCAAGAATAAGCACCCTTTCTTTGATCGGGGCAAGATTCATGACCGGATGCACCATGGGCTCATGGTATCGTTGTTCGTCAGTACTGCAAAACTGCAGATTCCCGTTTAAAAAAAGCCTGACTTCATCAAAGGGTTTATAATGGGTAATGGTGATATGCTGGTATTGGGTTGTTTTGCTTAAAATAATGGGATCATCGTACAGGGGCTGTTCAATTTTTATGTTCCATTGCCGGTTATTAAGATATCCATAAAATATGGCACAAAACGTAAGTACCATGACAGCCGGCACCAGGAATCCAGTTTTTAACAAGCCTTTTTTTGAAAAATAA
>JAOZRF010000340.1 GCA_029940245.1 Desulfobacula sp. | reverse complement strand
TGAGCCAGTCAGGATTATTATCATTGTAAAATGAAATAGCCGGTCGGGTGTTGATGACTGTTTCATAGGGATTTGAAGGATATGCTTCATACATTCCCTTTCCTGATAAAACTCTTACATCATGTACCCAGTAGTCATACAGTGTCGGTATCATGACTTTAGGACTCAATTCAATCATGTCCCGGTTGGTCACAATATATTCAAGAGTTTCATCGTCAAACTTCAAGCCTTGATCCCGGGCTCGAAGTTTGCATTCTTCCATTATGCCTTTCACATGTTGACTTACAAGTTCCATGTTAATTCTCGCTTTATTTCATGAAATAAGGTTTTTTATGCCTTGAATAATTCTTGAGTCATCTGCATTTTCGTCCATTACATCCATTTTAATCAAATTGCTGTGTTGATTGAGTATGCCCGATAATTTCAAATACTTTTCCACTTCCGTCTGTTTTGAGCCGACATAGGTATGTTCTACAATGGAAATACCGATGCGGGACACATAATTCAACATTTTTCCCAGCTCAGCAATGGTCTGCTTTCCTTCCTTATCCCAGTCATCACCGTCTGTACCGTGGAAAACATAGATATTATAATCCCGTGCCAGGTTTTCTCTTTCAACAATATCATTTACCAGTTTGAATGCAGTAAATACTTTGGTGCCACCGGCCACATTATAAGAATAGTACTTATAAAAATCAGATACTTCTTTAGCCTCTGTATCATGAAGGATAAACCGTGTTTCAACTTGCTTTTCATATTGATATATCAGCCAGGAATACAGCATGACATGCTGGGATACGACAGTCTGGGTCACTTTACCACCCATTGAGCCTGAATAATCTCTTAAAAAGAAAACAAGTGCCTGGGATTCAAAATCTTTTTCCCTGGACAAAATTCTGTAAATCAGGTCATGGGGAGAAATAATAAATTTTGTGGTATCAATATTTGATATATCCGGAATATTTCCAAGGGTAATATTGGTTTCAACAATCTTTTTTAATGTTGCTTTTTTATCCAGAATCTGACCCGTACCCCGGTTTTTGTCTGTCAGGTCATACACATACCTTGCCAGGGTTCGTTTTTTCCCTTTGTCCTGTAAATTGGGCAGGGCAAAATCCTGGGATAAGACTTTGCCAAGTTCATACGCGTTGGATTCAAGTTCATGGTCTGATTCTTTGCCTTCTCCCGGGCCTTCTCCAGCACCTTCTCCTTCTCCCTCACCTTCTTCAGGGCGGACAGGTTGTTCTCCAATGATATCCCCTTCTTCTCCATCGCCTGTTCCGCCAGTGGGCTCACCTTCTCCCTGGTCCTGGCCCGTATGTATTTCATCATGGACAAATTTTTCTTCAACCGTTGTCGGGACAATGATGATCTTATCTTTTCCACCAGATCCTGGTTTAACAATTCTTCCGATGCGAATTTTTCGTTTAAATCCGTCTTCTTCTCTTCTTCTGTCTTTTTCAAGAAGCTCATCAAGGGTTATCATATATTATGCCTCCCTATTTGTCATCTTCCTGGGTGCAAAAATATTCAATGGTTTTCTGGGCACAGGTTCTGCAATACCCAAGTTTTTCATTCATGGTATAAATCATTCTGTCATATAGTTTTTGATTTTCTTCATTGGTTCTGTTGGCAAGGGCTCCAATCAATGAACCGGCTCCGGCAATGTCGGATTTAAGTCTGACATCCGTAATTGCCTTAACCAGTTCAAGATTGTCCATGAAATCATAGTTTGCATCCACAGAAAGCTTCTGCCCATAAATCTTTCTAATTGAGTTTCTAAAAGATGCCCTTTGCTCCTCGGTTTTCAAACCTAGCCGCTCTTCAACATTTTTAATATATCGTTCATCTATTTTAATCGCTTTAAGATCTCCTGTCTGGGGATCCTTATATTTCCACATCATATCAGGGCCTAAGTGTTCGGCATCAACACCAATGATCATGTTGACATAATTGAAAACATCTTTTTTTATTGCCAGAGGTTCATCCATATAGGCGTTGAACATTTCAGTCATAATTCTTTCACGATAAAGACCCCTTGCAATTTTCAAATCCTCTTTGAATTTTGCCCGGTCAGAAGGTTCCTGGACATAATCAAGAACCGTTCTTTCAAGGGCCTTAAAAATATCCAGGGCAAACATACACTGACCTTCATTGGTTTCAGAACTCTCCAATAAAAGCTGTACTGCCCGGCCAAGATTTCTTTGGCCCATGCCTTTCTGCCCGAACCGCCTGGTGATATCCGTGTCCTGGTTTAACATATCAATCAACTCGGCAAGGGTTTTGAGACTCTTTTCTCCGGCCACCTCTCCTGCTGCAAGTTTCATAATTTCAATGGGGGTTAACTTATCAGATCTGGGCAATCTTGTGAGAACAACACCGACAGAAGCTGCATAATTCAAATTCGGGTCCTGGTGCAGCACTTTTGAATCAAGAGAGCGTTTTGTATCTGTGCCAATGGCATACTCTGTTAATAATGTTTGAATTTTATAATCTGTATTATGTGCAACATAACAGATTCTGCATCGGTCAACTATAGGCGCTTCCTCTTTTTCGGAAAGAAAGGTATCAAATTCAGAATTATTGCTGGTAGCGATAATCAGGGTGTCAATGGGCCATTTAAACCCATCCATTTCAATCATCCGGTTTTGAATCACTCCAAGATAAACCTGAACCAGATCCTTTTTATTTTTATAAATTTCATCACAGAAATGAATGCCGCCACCCGCTACCCTTGCCAATGCCCCTCTTCTTAAATCAAAACGATAGGGGTTGTTTGAATCGGAAATATGAAGGAGCCTTTGAATAGATTCTTCTCCCAGGAGATCCACGGCAGAGGAGGTGATCTTATCCTTTGCAGGATATTTGCCTGTTATTGTGCCCAGACTTTCAATTAATGGAACAGGTGTAATTTCAATAAAAGACAACATCTTTGTAATATCATTGTTTGTATACTCTCGGATCTGATTAAAAATATAAGCAGAACAGGCGCCCAAAGGACGATATTTATCATAAAGGTCCTCTATCTGTTTATCGGTAAATTTAAATTTTTTGGAAAAAAACTCTTTTGTCTGGTCCTGGGTTTCACAAAGACTCATGGCCAGGATCATGGGATCTTCATAAGTCTGGGATTCAATAAAATCAATTTTGCCATAACCGCCTAACTGATCCAGATGAATAAATCTGAATGTATATTTTCTATTGTGAGGGACACTAAGAAATTCTCTGTATCGCGCACAAAGATAATCAACAAAAAAAGTTTTCCCATTGCCGGGTTCACCCACCAGGACAAAGGCCATTTCTCTTGAAGATCCGCCTTCTGAAGCATCTTTTACAAATGAAACAAAACTGTTTATTTCATCATACATCCCCACCAGATGTTTTTTCCCCTGGCTGAACAGATCAAACTGGTAGGTTGTTTTACCTTTGACTGTAATTTTTTGAATACCTGCATTAAGGATCATCCTTGCGACTCCCCCAAAGGCATCTTCAAATACTAACTTTCCTTTTTTAACTGCATCAACATGAATCATTAAAGACTTGGGATTTGTTTTACCGGCCATTTTACCCTCCCCTGGGCAGCAAGGAGGCTTATGCTGCCATTCAAAATTTGGTTGGAATTTAATTTTCTGTCAAAGACAGAAAAATAAAATTTAATTAGAAATTACATTCCCATTAATCAAGATGAGCTGAGCTAATTACGACAGGAGAAATTTTCAAGTTTGCATTCAAACACTATTTATACTTGTTTTGAAATATATCAAAAGAAAAAAGTAGAGTCAAATAATTTACTCACTATCTGGATATTGGTCATAAGAAATTTTGTATAACCCGTTCCGATCCAGGTTATCTTGTCCGCCCTAGTGCCTGAATAATTTTCTAAAGTTCTCAAAGGTCTTGCATTGA
>JAOZRF010000339.1 GCA_029940245.1 Desulfobacula sp. | reverse complement strand
ATTCTGCTGTTTCGGGAATTAATGCATTGAATCTGTTTAGATTTTTATTGGACAATAAGGGTTTTAATTGGTTTAGGGTGATATCTGAAAATTGTTTTTCAGATATAAATGCCGTGGATGTCTTTAAGAGTTCTGAATTACTGATATTATGAAGGTACTTTGTAATATTGCTTTCCTTAATAATTGCAAGCCATGTATATGGAACAGAAAATTTAGAATTGATTTCAAATAATAATTTTTCAATAAAATCCTGAAAATTTAAAATGCCTAAAATACTGATTTCAATTTCATGAAATTTTCTGGCAATGATTTCGTTTTGCTTTAGCCGGTCTATAAGTGTACTTGGGATTGTCATAGATTCCGTTGCATGTTGATTGTTTTAATAATCCTTTTTTAAAGAAAAATCTGAACAAGATAAAAGATGGATCATTATCCCCCAATGGAAGTCATATGACTGATGGGTATACCTTTGGTGATCTGATCAGTTAACCCGTGAAAGGAGGGTTTTTTAGTTAGTGTGTTAATGATAATTTGTTTTAATTCGTCATCAGAAGCACCATTTCGAAGCGGATTTAAAATATCTTTTTCATAGTTATTTAACAGGCAGGGTCGTAGTGTCCCTCTTGATGTCAGCCTCAATCTATTGCACTCACTACAGAAATGCGAACTGATCGGGGTAATAAAACCCACAATTCCTCTGGCGCCTTCAAGCTGGAATTTTTTTGCAGGGCCATCATTGATAGTGCGGGTTACAGGCACAAGTTTTCCGAATCTGGATTCAATTTTGGCCGAAATTTCCCGAGTTAATATCAGGTGCTGTTTTTTAACTGCAGAATCACCCATGGGCATGTATTCAATGAACCGGACGTGGAAGGGGTATTTTAATGTTAAGGCTGTGATATCCTCAATCTCGTCATCATTGATCCCTCGCAAAATCACGGTATTAATTTTTACGGGTGCCATTCCCAGTTCATGGGCAGTAAAAATGGCATCTTTGACCTGCTGGAATCTGTCCCGGCCGGTAATTCGGGCAAATTTAACCGGGTCCAGAGTGTCAAGGCTGAAATTAAGTCGTTTAATCCCAAGGGAGATGAGTTTTTTTATTTTTTCCCGGGTCAGCAATGCTCCATTGGTTGTAATGGAAATATCTTTGAGACTTTCAATGGTACACAAACGTTCCAGGAATGAAAAAATATTCTTTCTGACAAAAGCTTCTCCCCCGGTAATCCTGACTTTTGTTATGCCAAGTTCGCAGGCAAGTCTGGTAATCCTGAGGATTTCTTCATATCTGGCAATTTTGTCATGCTCAAGCACAGAGAAGGGTGAGGATGGAACACAGTACAGGCACCTGAAATTACATCTGTCAGTGACGGATATGCGAAGATAATTAATGGGGCGGTTGCCGGCAATCATTTTTTATTTTCCTTCATAGTATGCCAGTAATGACTTTACAAGCCCTTGAATGGTATACTCGGTAGCTTCAATGTCCGGTTCAATATCAAGGGATCTTGCTGTATCTGAGGTGATCGGCCCGATACTGGCGGTTACAACATTCTTTAATAATTTTCTGGTATCTTTTGATTCAAGCAGGGACATGAAATTGGACACAGTGGAAGAACTGGTAAAGGTTATAACGTCAATTTCATTGTTTTCCAGAAGTAAGATCAGATTTTCTTTTCCATCAGTATTGAGCCGGGTTTCATAGGCAGCAACATCATCAACATGAGCTCCCATTTTTGTTAATTCTTCGGGCAGGATGGTTCTGGCTTGCTTAGCCCTTGGCAGTAATACTTTTTTATCCTTTATTTCAACGGTTGAAAATGCCTCAATCACACTTTCTGCTCTATAGGTTTTTGGCAGGATATCACTTAAAATGCCGTAAGTTTTCAGCCGTTCCTTTGTCACAGGACCAATACATGCAAATTTAAGGTGTCCCAATACTCTCACGTCACGGCCCATATCAAACAAGGTGTCAAAAAAGAATTTCACACCATTGACACTGGTAAAGACAAGCCAGTCATAATCCTTTATATTTTTAATAGATTTTTTTAAAGGAGCTGTATCTTCAGGCGGGACGATTTGAATGGTGGGAATTTCAATGCATTGGGCTCCAAGTTTGGAAAGCTTTGACAAAAGATCACTTGCCTGAGCCCGGGCCCTTGTAATCACAATGCGTTGACCAAATAAGGGTTTCTTATCAAACCATGCCAGCTCTTTCCTTAAAGATACCACATGACCGATAACAATAATGGCCGGGGATTTGAGTTTGGCCTGTTTAACAAGCGCAACAATTGTTTCAAGGGTTCCTGTGACGGTTTTTTGCCTGGCTGTAGTTCCCCATCTGACAAGAGCAATGGGGGTGTCTGAAGGTTTGCCGTGTTTAACCAGATTCTTTACAATATTTTCAAGATTTTTGACCCCCATTAAAAACACAAGGGTTGCATTGGATTTTGCATATACATCCCATTGCATACGGGTATTTTTTTTTGTGGGATCTTCATGACCGGTAATAAATGATACAAAAGAGGTATGGTCCCTGTGGGTTACCGGAATTCCTGCATAGGCAGGTGCAGCAATTGCCGAGGTAACACCCGGCACCACTTCATAGGGCACTTTGTGGCTTAAAAGCATCTGGGCCTCTTCAGCGCCCCGACCAAATACAAAAGGATCACCACCTTTCAGCCTGGCCACATCAAACCCCTGTTTGGCCTTGCCCACCAGCAACAGGTTGATTTTATCCTGGGAAAGGGTATGGTCTCCGCCTTTTTTGCCCACATAAATAATCTGGGCATCGTTTCTGGCATAATTCAGTAAAAAAGAAGATGCCAGATAATCATAAACCACAACATCTGCTGTCTCTATGCATTCTTTTGCCTTGATTGTTAAAAGTCCTGGATCTCCCGGGCCTGCACCAATCAGATATACTGTGCCGGTTTTATCTGTCATTTAAATTCAATTGCTCCAATATTTTTCTTCCACCTTTTTCAAGGACCTGGTCAGCAAGAACCTGACCGGAATGTTCCACTTTATTAATAGGGGAAATAATTTGCTCTTTAATTAACGCTTTGCCATCCACCGAGGCAACAACGGCTGTCAATAGCACTTTGTTGTTTTGAATTTTTCCAAAACAGGCCACTGGAATATGGCAGGAGCCTTCTATCTGCTTTAAAAATGCCCGTTCGCCGGTTACACATATCCGAGTGTCATAATGATCAAGTTTTTCCATGATCTCTGCAATATCACCATCATTTTCTCTGGTCTCAATACAAAGAGCACCTTGTCCAACTGCTGGAATCATGATGGTTTCATCCAGGTATTCTGTGATTTGTTTGCCCTGTCCCAGACGTCGCAGACCTGCTGCAGCGAGCACAATGGCATCATAGTCTCCGGCTTTGAGTTTTTGAATCCTGGTATCTATATTGCCCCGGATCGATTCAATTTCTGCATCCGGTCTGATATATTTGATCTGGGAAGCACGTCTTAAGCTTGAAGTGCCTATTTTAGCACCCTTTTTATAATCTGCTAACAGGCTATTGTCCTTTGAAATGAGAACATCAAAGGGGTTTTCTCTTTCTGGTATAGCCCCAATAACAAGTCCTTCGGGTAATTCCCCCGGCATATCCTTCATACTGTGTACAGCAAGATCAATTTCCTTGTTTAAGAGCGCAGTTTCGATTTCCTTGACAAACAGCCCTTTTCCCCCCACCATGGCAAGGGGTCGGTCTGTGATTTTGTCACCCATTGTTTTGATGATTTTTAAGTCAACATTAAGATCAGAAAAAAGACACTTAATTTTTGATTTGATAAAATTTGTCTGCCATAAAGCAAGCTTGCTTCCTCTTGTACCAATGCATATTTTTTTTTTCATGAAATTCTATCCATTCCCGCAGGAAGAACAATTGGAAT
>JAOZRF010000338.1 GCA_029940245.1 Desulfobacula sp. | reverse complement strand
CATAATTTTTGTTATGTATTAAAGAAAATGCATGGATTGATATTTCTAATTTGTTTGTCTGAGGTTTTCGAATCTATGTATTTAGTGCTTGAACGAAAACCCGAAAATTTTTTCAAGTTCAAGGCGGGCGAAAATTTTAACCGGAGGAATACATGAAGTATTTTGAGGATTAAAATTTGAGCCTAACGCAGTAATCGGAAAAATTGGCGGTTTTCGGTCAGGCACTATCTAATATCGTTCTCCTTTGAATACTGCCTTTCTTTTTTCAAGAAAGGCATGTGTTCCTTCTTTTGCATCTTCGCTTGCCATGGTAAGGCCAAAGACATCATTTTCAATCCTGCATCCGGTTGCAAGATCAGCATTCAACCCTGTTTGAATGACTTCTTTTGCCGATCTTAAGGAGACCCTGCCTTTAGTGGCAATGAGGCCGGCAGTTTTTAAGGCTTCTGTCATCAGGTTTTCCGGCTCACAGATTTTATTGACAATGCCATATTCCAGGGCGGTCTGGGCATTGATATTTTTACCGGTAAAAATCATTTCTTTTGCACGACTTGCACCAATACGCCTTGCCAGTCTCTGGGTTCCGCCAAATCCGGGAATCAATCCCAGAGTTATTTCAGGCAGGCCGAAAAGCGCTTTTTGGGATGCATAAATGAAATCACAGCCAAGAGCTGCTTCTAGGCCTCCCCCCAGGGCAAATCCATTTACAGCGGCAATAGCAGGGATGGGAAGGTCTTCAATTTTTGAAAAAACTTTTTGCCCTTTTCTTGAAAAACTTTTTCCTTCAAGGGGATTCATTTTTACCAGTTCTGCAATGTCCGCTCCTGCAACAAAGGCTTTATCCCCTGTGCCGGTCAGGATGAGCACTCTTATATGGGTATCATTTTTGATTTGATCCAATGCAATATCCAATTCATCAAAAAGAGCATTGTTAAGCGCATTTAAAGCTTTGGGTCTGTTAAAAAAAATGGTTGCAATAGGGGGTTCAACCTTGAGAATAATGTTTTCAAAAGACATGATGATTTCCTTTACCATAAATTATAATTTTCTGGGGTTTGTTGCATCTATATATTGTCCAATACCATCGGTGATGGAGTTGCAGATCTCTGTCCGGTATTTAGCACTCATGAGTCGCTTGCATTCTGTCTTATTGCTGATAAATGATGTCTCAATCAGGATAGACGGCATCCTGGCTCCAAGTAAGACATAAAATGGAGCCTGTTTGACGCCCAGATTATTAGTTCCTGAATATTTTTTTCTCATTCTCTTTACAAAAGCGTTTTGTACTACATTGGCAAGTCGTGTGGATTCTTCAATCTTTGTGTTTTTCATTAAATCACTTAAAATGTATTCCAGATCCGAGATGTTTTTTTCAGATGTTGCATTTTCCCTTGCTGCAACGGCAATGGCCTTTTTATCCGTGGCAAGGTTCAAGATATAGGTTTCAATGCCCCTGAGTTTTCTGTTTTTCGCGGCATTGACATGAAGGGATATAAACAGATCTGCCCGCTTTGTATTGGCAATGGCAGTCCTTTCTTCAAGGGCCAGCTTCTTGTCCGTTGTCCTTGTCAACAGCACTGTGCATTTTAATCGCTTCCTGAGAGTTACTGCAAGTTCTTTTGCCATTTTCAGGACAATGTCTTTTTCCCAGATATTTTTATAATATCCCGGAGCCCCGGGATCAGCACCACCATGTCCAGGATCAATAACGATTGTTTTTACCCCCAGTGCAAATTGCCGGGCAATATCAGATGATTTTAAATTATCTGTTGTGAGCCTGGATGTTTTGTCAGGTTTCCCCGGTTTTGCAATCTTAGTATTGGGCGAAGAACCAGGTGCACCATTATGTCCTTTGCCCCAGACATCAATGACAATCCTGAAGGGATCCTTTAAAGAGAATATTTTATAATTTTCAAATGATTTGATATCCACCACAACCCGTACCGTATGCGGAAGGTATTGACCGGCCCGGGCCTGGGTTAAAAGGTCGTCATTGATCGGGGTATGCTCGGCAATCCCCTTTCCAAGCCTTGTCTGTTTAATATCAACATAGAGTCGTTGAAAGGGTTTATTAATATCCGGATCTTTGTTCAAGAGTCTGTGGGAATACTGTCTTTCGCTGTCGGCACTGACAACAATTCTGGTGTATTCCGGGTTGGACCAGAATCGAAGATCTGTAACATTGGTATCACCGGAAGTCTTTTTATTATCAGGGGATGCAGGTTCTATGCCCCCAGATTTTTGATTGTCCGCTTTTACTTTTTTTTCAACAGGGACCTGTCTGTTTTGAATATATTTTCTGATAAGGGCATCATTTTTGGTTAATCTTTTTTTTGATTGGATGTGATGATTTTTTTTTACAGGAATATTTGGACGAATGGTTATGGACTTGAGCAACGGTTTAGCCCGGTCAGAGTAAGCACTTTTTGGATATTTATTCTGAATTTTGGATAGAAGATCGGCGGCCTTACGTGCATGGCTCTGCTTGCCGGACAATTTAGACAGCGTTGTATAAAGCCTGGCGGCTTTATACATGCCCGCAGGTGCCCATGGGCTTTCAGGATAAATTCTATATATGATTTCATACTGGCTTATGCAATTGAGCCATTCGATTTCTTTTTTCTGCCTGGAAGCAGAATGCCGCAGTTTTCTGTAGCAGGCATCAGCCTTCAGGTATTTTTGTTTTGCGCTGTCGGCAAAACCGTTTGTTGTGAAAAGAAAAATACTGGTAAAAATAAATGTGATCAGAAAAATTGGCAGTATGTATGTCTTAAGTTTGACCATATCCTATTGCATGCTTTTTTGTTTTAAATCGTTTAACACATTAATTGCTTCAAGTGGAGTCATACTTGAAATATCAATCTTTTCCAATGTTTTTTTAATGTATTGTTCATTATTGCCAAATAATTCCAATTGATTGTCATCTTTTTTTTTTTTGCCTTTTTTTTGTATTGTTTGTGGCAATGGTTCTTGTCGATCAGTGTCATTTTTTTGCTCAATGCAGGATAATATATATTTTGCATTGTTGATCACAATATCCGGAACACCGGCAAGCCTGGCCACCTGGATGCCATAGCTTTTATTGGTTCCGCCTTTAACAAGCCTGCGCAAAAAAACAATATTGTCATTGAATTCTTTAACAGCAATATTAAAATTTTTAAGCCTGGGTTTAATATCTTCCAGCTTAATTAATTCATGGTAATGTGTTGCAAAAAGGGTTTTTACTCCTTTATTATTGAGATCATGAAGAAATTCGGCAACGGCCCAGGCAATACTCATTCCATCATAGGTACTGGTTCCTCTTCCGATTTCATCTAAAATAACAAGGCTTTTTTGCGTGGCATTATTAACAATATTGGCCGTTTCTTCCATTTCCACCATAAATGTGCTCTGGCCCGACGAAAGATTGTCAAGCGCACCGACCCTTGTAAATATCCGGTCCACGATGCAGACAGATGCTTTCCGGGCAGGGATAAATGATCCCATCTGTGCCATTAAAACGGTGAGGGCAACCTGTCTTAATACCGTTGATTTGCCGGCCATATTGGGTCCTGTGATTAAAAGGAACTGGTTTTCAATATTATCCAGTTCAATGGAATTGGGAACATATCGTTCTCCCTTGATCAGTTTTTCCACAACGGGATGTCGCCCATCCGTAATGGAAATGATTTCCTGGTCATTGATGACAGGTTTTGCATATCCATTTTCCGATGCCGCTTTGGAAAGTCCCTGGAGCGCATCTACATGGGCAACGAAATCCGCTGTTTTAAGAATAAAAGCGGTTTTTGAAATAACGATGTCCCTGATGGTACAAAAAATTTTATATTCCAGTGCATTGCGCTTGTCCTGGGCATTTAATATGGTGGACTCAACCTGTTTCATTTCATCGGTGATGAATCTTTCAGCATTCA
>JAOZRF010000337.1 GCA_029940245.1 Desulfobacula sp. | reverse complement strand
TTTGAATGGTTAGATCCGTTAAATGATCTTGTGGAAAAGTTTTCATGGATCTTACTCACGGCAATGGCATCTATTGGAATTCAGGAATTTTTTATAAGATTATTCCCGGACTCGATCGTTAATTTTATATTGCTGCCTGGTTTGTTTATGTGGCTCACAGGGCTTTGGCTGAATAAATATCTTCCTGTCAATTTACTAAACATAGGCAAACATCTTGTCTTATTGGCTGTTGTGTTACGGTTTGTCATTCCCGCAGAAGTCGCGATTAACAACTGGATCTATGATTATCATTTAAAAAACAAATATGACCAGGCTCTGGATCATATCGAAATCAGTGTTAAAGAAATGAAAAGCCGGACTCCTGTTGAGGAAATATTGATGGAGGAGTCGCAAGAAGAAAAAAACCAGTCTGAACGCGGCTTTTTCAGCAGAACAAAAGATAAATGGTTAAAAAGCATGGCCGATACCAAAAAAGCCCTGGATATGGCAGGAAATCTGGGATCTAAACTTAAAGAGTTTCAATATTGGTTAAAGACAGAAGTACCTCTCCTGTTTGACAATTTTATTTCCCTGATGGTGGTTTTTATTATTAATACCATTTTTTTACCCATATTTATTTTATGGTTTATTGTTTATCTGATTAGAATGATAACAAACTCTCAGTTTGGTCATAAGATAGAAAAAAAATTAAAAATAAATATTTTTCAGAAAAATTCATGACTTCCAAAGAATTCATCATCATTTAGGAAAAATGGCATTGCTGCCGAATTCTCTAAATGATGACCTGCTCCTGAATTCGTCTCTGTATTTTCTTTTAGTTTCATTATAATTAAAATAATCATTGAATATGAATGTATTTTCATTATAATGAAACTAAAGCTATTTTTATTGGGGAGATTTCAATATAATGAAAATAATACCAAGAGAAGATTATCTAAACAGAATCAAACCCTATATCGGACAAAATATCATTAAGGTTTTGACGGGACAGCGGAGAACTGGAAAAAGCTGTCTGATGAAGCAAATCAGAGAAATGATTAAAACAACTGAGCCAGACACCAACATCATTTTTATTGACAAGGAAAAACTGGCATTTGACGACCTGAAAGACTACAAAGATCTTTATCACCATGTTATTAAAAAAACAGACAAAACCTGCAAAAATGTGGTGATGATTGATGAAATTCAGGAAATTGAATCCTTTGAAAAAACTTTAAGAGATCTGAATGAAAATCCCCGCTATGATATATTCTGCACGGGCAGCAATGCAAAACTTCTGTCAGGTGAGTTATCCACCTTTCTTGCCGGACGATATGTCCAAATACAGGTCAGCAGCCTTTCATATAAGGAATTTTTATTCTTCCATAAACTGGATCATTCAATGGATGCATTTGGAAAATATGTCAAATTCGGTGGTATGCCTTATCTGATTCATCTTCCGCTTGAAGATGAAATTGTTTTTGATTATCTGAAAAGCATTTATAACAGCATTATCCTCAAAGATGTTGTGGCAAGACACAATATAAGAAATGTCAACTTTCTTGACAGGCTGGTTCTCTTTCTGGCAGACAATACAGGCAGCATGCTTGCTGCAAAAAATATCAGTGATTTTTTAAAATCCCAGCGGGTGAGCATATCTGTAAATACGGTAATGAATTATTTAAAATTTTTATCTGATTCTTTTTTTATCCATAAAATCAGCAGGTATGACATAATCGGGAAAAAAATATTTGAAGTTAATGAAAAATATTATTTTGAAGATACTGGTTTAAGAAATGCCATTATGGGTTTCCAGCAAAAAGATATGGGAAAAATGCTTGAAAATATTGTATATAAACATCTGAAATTCAAGGACTATGATGTCTATGTCGGAAAACACAAGGATATGGAAATCGATTTTCTGGCCCGGAAATCAGGAGAAACCCTCTATGTTCAAGTTGCCTATCTTCTGTCCAGCCGGCAGACCATTGATCGGGAATTTGGAAATCTTTTAAAGCTGAAAGATAATTTCCGGAAAATAGTTGTAACAATGGACGAGTTTGCCCAGGGCAATGTAAAAGGTATTGAACACCTTCATATTCTGGATTTTTTAAAGGACTTTGGTTGATGCTTCTAATCCCTGCCTTTGATCTAGTTGAAGAATACAGGTGCCTGATCCGTGACTGGAAAAGAGTATCAGAAATTGTCGGAAATGCAAATATTTGCAATGTCGACATTTTGCTCTCCAAATAATATTACCCGTTGTAATTGAAGCATATTTTTGGGTAGGAACAAAAGTTTAACCAGTTAGATGTCTGACTGTTAATTTCAGATTTTTTTTTCGATCTATGGAATTTGCACAGGCTTTAACCGTGTTTTGAATCGTATCATTATACAGGCAATCGTTTAAGGCGGATACCAGTTTTCCAAGAGTAAGTCTTGATCTCCAGATCGGTTTTGCACCCAGATGGGATACATATACCTGCTGACCATGGTAGTACTGGTCAAGTATGTGTGGAACAATAATCTGGGGTGTTCCGCATACGGCACAGGTAGCTGTTGTTCCGGCACCCCCGTGGTGAATGACAGCGGACATTTTTGAAAACAGATTTAGGTGTGGATACTTTTGAATAAAGAAAACATCCTCCTCCTTACTGAATTCGGAAAATCCCTCCCAGAATTTTGCGATTACAATACGTTTTTTAACCATTCGGGCAGCCTTAACCAGCAAGGGAATATTTCTTGCCTGGTCTTTTTGGGGCATACTTCCAAATCCGGCAAAAATGGGGGCAGATCCTGCTTCAATAAAATGATCAAGTTCAGGCAGATTTTTTTCTGGCAGCTCCAGGTGCATATAACCGGTTTGAATGGTCTTTATTTTGATATCAAAGGGAATTTTTGCGATTTGTTTATCAGCGGCGATAATTGTGTTTTCTCCTAAAATATGCTCCCATGCATCTTTAATAGGATTAAGTCCTGTTTTTTTTCTGCTTTTATTGATAAGCCGGGTAAAGCTGAATTGACCCCCTGTCCTTGCCATAAGCCATGACAGCTTGTTACACCATTTTGGCAGACGTTGAAATTGAATCGCGGGGAATGGATGCGCGCTGGAGGGCAATAGCTGAGGGGTAAATGCGATATACCGGTATGGGATAGAGTTTGCTTCTGCTATAGAGGAAAGGGCAAACACTAAAGATGAAGCAATAATCAGGTCTGCATCTTTGATAAGCTCAGGCAGTATTTCAAACTGGGTTATAATTTCCCGGTGGACAAATAAGATGAACTGAATGCCTGTTTTAAACGAAACAGCATCGTCCAGATTATCGATAAAGGCAGTAACATCTTTGCCAAGCCGGGTATATGGGCACCCTGATTTTTTTGCCCAGGCTTCTTTTTCAGGCGGTCCTGCCAGCATCACATCATGTCCTGAAGATTGTAAGGCCAGGCAAAGGGCAAGCATTGGCTGAACATCACCCCTTGAACCACAGGTAGCAAGAAAAATGCGCATTCTATATTTCCATTTTATTTGTAAACCTGCAGAATATGTTTTTGCAGATTAAATATAAATTCCAGATCCGATAAAATGGTTTTGTCGGGAAATATTGCTCAAATTTATCAAAGTATAACATTTTTTGGAAAATATTTTGAGCTTGAAATAAAAAAAAATAATTATTAGTATGATTTTTTCCGGTTGGCAAGATCTCTTGCCGCGTCTATCGGGGGATCTTATAAAAGAATTCAGTTTACCCCGGATCTTTTACCATCAGATATTACGGGATTTAATATATATCTTCAGAATGAGGGCCGGTTTAAATTTCAGCAGGGGCCTGTTATGGCAAACATTCTTTTAGCGGATGAAATAAACCGGACCGTTCCCAGGACCCAGTCCAGTCTGTTGGAAAGCATGGAAGAACGTCAGGTGACTGTTGACGGC
>JAOZRF010000336.1 GCA_029940245.1 Desulfobacula sp. | reverse complement strand
TTTCAAATCCGCTTAAGCCCACAGAATTAAAATATGAAGCCATGGAAAGGTAATAATATTCTGAAAATAATTCACGGTTTATCTGATAATTGATGGCATCCTGTAGTTTTTGTGAAATCATATGATGGTCTCCTTTTTTTTACCAAATACTTTATTGACTATACCCTTTTTGATAAATTGCTTCAACAAGACAAATTGCATTGCTGCTGAAATTGGCATGCATGTTCCGGCCGAAGAATTTTGCCATGCCGCCGAAAACAAGATCAAGCCCCAAGGCATTGGGTCGGGGTTTGCGGGTTTGACGTATAGTGTTGATTTTTTCCCATAAGGCAATGGCAGCCCTTGTCTGGTTTGAACAAAACAGGGATTCAAATCCCTGGTTCTCTAAGGAGCAAGACAGGTTGTCCCAGGGTTCAAGAAAGGATATTCCAGGTTCTTTAGCCCAGGGAACGGGGAAAATAAGATGGTTGTTTTCCCCTTTGGTTATTTCATGTATAATTAACCTGGCTCCGGGTTTTAACACTCTGAAAAATTCTTTGACTGCCCTGGGCTTGTCTTTGATGTTCATCAGCACATGCTGGCATAAAACAGCATCAAAGTAATTGTCTTTAAAGGGCAGTTCAAGGATGGACCCCTGTTGAAACCTTACGTTTTTTTCAAGTCCTGTGATTTGGGTTAAAAAGGTGGCAGCCTCGATAAATTTGTCTGCCAGATCAATACCGACCACCTGGTATCCAAACTTGTGGGCAAGAAGTCTTGAAGATCCGCCAATGCCGCAGCCGGCATCAAGGACTATTGCATTATGGGACAAGGATGCCTTTTTAAGAAGATTTATACTGGCAACAGCGCCTCCTGTGTGAATTTGGTCAATGGGGGACAGGTCTTTTAATTCAAGGTTTGAAAGCGGTTTTCCAGCCTTGATCAATGCGGCTTTAATCGTTTGCGTCAAATCATTGGAATTGTAGTGATTTTTTATGTCTGCTTCCATTTTTTGTCTACTTTGGATGAATTAATAATAATCTAACGCCCATGAAGGACGAGAAGAAAGCAGCGTTTTTATAACTTTTTTCTGTCCTTCATGTGTTTTATGGCAGATTAAATAAATAAGATGTGAGCATGCGAAAAACCTCACATCTTTACTATGATTTAAGTTCCTCAAGACTGCCGAAAAAATTAAGGGATTCTGGATTTTTTAAGGCGTCTTTATTTTTGACTTCTTTTCCTTCTATCATTTTTTTAACGGCCAGCTCAACTTTTTTCATGTTAAGGGTATAGGGCACATCTGGGCAGGCAATGATTTTAGCCGGGACATGCCGTGGAGAGGCATTGGCACGGATGTCTGCCCTAATCTTTTTTTCAAGTGTTTCGTCTAATTCAAACCCCGGGGCCATTTTGACAAAGAGGATCACCCGGACATCATTGTTCCAGGATTGTCCCACAATCACAGAGTCTTCAAGCTCTCCCATGGCATCCAGACGGCGGTAGATTTCCGCAGTGCCGATTCTCACACCACCGGGATTGAGGGTGGCATCAGACCGGCCGAACATGATGACCCCGCCGTGTTCTGTAACCATGATAAAGTCACCATGGGTCCAGATGCCCGGGTATTCATCAAAATAGGCAGAATGGTATTTAGACCCGTCATCATCTCCCCAGAAAAAAATCGGCATAGACGGGAAAGGAGCCGTGCACACAAGCTCTGCCTGCTGTCCCACCACCGGCCTGCCTTCTTCGTTATAGGCAAAAACCTTCATGCCAAGACCCCGGCACTGAAGTTCTCCTTTGTACACAGGCCCCATGGGGTTGCCCAGAGCAAAACAGCCGTTCAGGTCTGATCCACCGGATATGGAGGCCAGCAAAAGGTCTTGTTTTACGTGTTCGTAGATGAATTCAAAGTTTTCATCGGAAAGAGGGGAGCCTGTTGACAGAACGGATTTTAAGGCGGACAGGTCAAATTGTTTGCCCGGTTTTACCCCGGCATTTTTTAAGGCTTCAATATATCCCGCACTGGTTCCGAAAATGGTAATCTTTTCATCCTGGGCCATTTTCCACAGGGCATCAGGCCCGGGGTGAAAGGGATTGCCATCATAAAGAACAAGGGTTGAGCCCACACTTAGGGCCGCAGTCAGCCAGTTCCACATCATCCAGCCACAGGTGGTAAAATAAAAAATCGTGTCATCCTCTTTTAAGTCCGTATGCAGAACCAATTCTTTTTTCTGGTGTAACAGAACCCCGCCCACACTTTGTACCATGCATTTGGGCAGTCCCGTGGTCCCGGAAGAATACATGATATACAAAGGATCATCAAAATCCATTTGTTTGAATTCAATCGTTGTGGCGTCAGGATCTTTGAATTCATCATATATTATTGAATTGGGAAGGCAGCTGATGTCAGGTGTTTGCGATACATAGGGAATCACGACAATTTTTTCAATGGAAGGGATTTCCTTGACAATGCCGGCGATTCTTTCAATGCTGTCCATGGGTTTGCCTTTGAAAAAATATCCGTCCGCGGTAAACAATACCTTGGGCCGGGTTTGTCCGAATCTGTCTAAAACCCCTTTGATTCCAAAGTCAGGTGAGCAGGACGACCAGACGGCGCCAAGGCTTGCAGCGGCCAGCATGGCAATGATACTTTCGGGCATGTTGGGGACAAAGCCAACAACCCTATCGCCTTTTTGGATGCCCATTTTTTTAATGAGGCTGCGGTTTGGGCCACTTCATCGTAGAGTTCATTATAGGTCAGGGTCTTTCTGACAGAATCCTCACCCTTAAAGATGATGGCCACCCCATCATTTCTAAAGCGTAAGAGATTCTCGGCAAAATTGAGTTTGGAATTGACAAAGAATTTTGCTCCGGGCATTTTTTCTGGATCATCAATGGCCTTGTCAAAGGATTGGGAGGCCTTGATATCAATAAACTCCCAGGTGGTTTTCCAGAAATCCTCAAGATTGTTCACAGACCATTCCCATAATTCAGGATATTGCTTAAAATCTTTGCCATATCTTTTATTTACAAGATTCATGAAACGATACATATTGGTGCTTTTGATCCTCTCTTCAGAGGGTTGCCACAAACAATCAGACATCGGTATTTCCTCCTTATTCATACAAAACAGCCAGTATGGTGGCGATATCGGTTTTTGCCGTAATAAAATGGGCAGTGGTGGACAGGTAGTAGCCACTGTCTCCCGGTTCAAGATCATAGGTGTCTTTTCCAATGGTCAGGTTGACAACACCATCAAGAACAAATATAAATTCTTCTCCATTATGGATAGATATTTCCTTGTCATCCATTTTTTCCAATTGCACGATCAAGGCTTCCATGTGGCGGCCCTGGACTTCAGGGGCAAGACTCATGTATGAGTAAGCATTCTGGTTGCCCGTTTTTGAAGTGGAACGGGAAATCTGCTTTCTTTCATTTTTCCGTGTAATGGAATAGAGGCGGTTCCCTTTGCCCGAGACAAGATGGCCCACGGCAGCATCCAATGCCTTGGACAATTTCATTACCGTCCCAAGCTGGGGCTTTTCTTGTCCGCTTTCAATGTCTTTAAGCCGGGAAATTTCAAATCCGGTTAAATCGGAAAGCGCGTCAATGGAAATGCCTCTTTCTTCTCTTAATTGTTTGATGCGTTTTCCCACTTCATCTACATCGCTTTTTTCACCATTTTTTATATTCCCCGTGAGATCTTCAAAATAATCCAGATTGATATGAGGGATTTTATCTTTTTTTTCCATAACGTCTCCTTGTCATTATTATTTGGGAAAATTTTGATCAGGGGTTTCTCCCAGTTTTTCCTTGAGTTTTGCAAGTCCGGGTCTGGCATACTCCATATGACCTTGTTTAAGGGTTCTGCCGTTGATCATGGCCTCGCTTCTTAATCTTGTGCCGCAGGTTTTTTCCAATTGTTTTCCCAGCCACA
>JAOZRF010000335.1 GCA_029940245.1 Desulfobacula sp. | reverse complement strand
GTGCCGATGGATTCCATCTTCTGGGCTTGTCTGAGCTGGGCTTCGAGTTTTCGTTGCTCAGTGATATCCCGGGTAATGGAAAGAATGACATCTTGATTGTCGATACGCAATAGGTGTGCAGACATGAGACCTGTCTTAATTTGTCCATTTTTTCCTATAAAATCTGCTTCCAGGTTCTCAACTACCCCAAACTTTTTAAGCCTTGAAACTAAACTTTCTCTATCTTTGATATCATTCCAGATGTTGAGCTCAACAGAAGTTTTTCCAATAGCATCTTCCCGGGAGTAGCCCAGTATCTTTGTAAATCCTTCGTTAATTTCAATGTACATTCCATCCTCAACACTGTTAATATTAACTGCATTAGGGCTTGTATGGAATGCTGTTCTAAATTTTTCTTCGCTTTTGCGTAATTCTTCATTTGCCTGTTTACGTTCGTTGATAATCTCATTGTATATAATGATACCACCGATTGAACCATCATATTCATACCATGGACGGCATTCCCAGCGCGTCCAGTCTATGGAGCCGTCTTCTCGATAATAAGGGTCTTCCTCTGCGCTTAATACCTCACCAGCCAATGATCGTTGGTGCACGTCTCGCCATTTTTGAGGAATGTCCGGAAAAATATCATAGTGGTATTTACCAATTATATTTTTCTCTTTAACCTTGTAATCAGTTAAATATCGCCTGCTTACATATATATATTTCAAATCCCTGTCAAATACGGCAATGGCACTTTGAGCATGGGAAATAATATAATCCATCAAATCATAAGAGTGGATGAGTTGTTCATCTTTGCGTCTGCGATCAGATTCTAGCCGCTCTAATTCCTGAATCCTTTTCTCTAACTCTTCATAACTGGGTTTTTCAATCATATAAAACCTTTTTTAATGTCGAAATGACCTATGGGATCAGAACCGTTGAATACTTATAACAGTTTACACAGTCCTGAATCGTAGAATCACCATAATACGTTTAATATTCTTGTTAAACTAAACAAGATTTACAGTAATATATATTGTGGGACAAAGTAAATAAATTTTTACATAACCCGTTCCAGGCAGATGGCCTTATCTCTGCTGGATGGACATCGCAACAATCTCTAACCTGAAGGTCACACGTAATATTCAATCCGCTGACCGGCACAACTCGCTGCACTCAGACAATTGCCGGTCTTAACGCTCCTTTCATAAAGAGATTGTAAGCAAAGATCCATATGCTCCTGTAAGGTTGGCTGGCCGGAACTGGTATTTGCTAGATCCGTTGTGGCAAAATCGTTTTCGTTATGGCAAATATCCAGGGAGATAATCATAGACTTGACTTTATTATTATATGGTGTAAATACACTGTTCACACAATGATTTGATAGTAGTACAAGGAAAAAGAGATGGAAAAACAGATACGCACAAGGGATATTAAATTAGTCCCCATCGGAAATTCCAAAGGGGTTCGAATCCCTGAATTGCTTCTTCAAAAATATGGTTTTAATCAATCCCTTTTGCTTGAAGAAACAGATAGAGGGCTGCTGCTTAGAAAGAAAGATGACAAGACACTTTCCTGGGAAGATACTTATAAGGCCATGGCTGATGAAAAAGAAAATTGATCGGTTATCGACTTTAGAAGCCGCTCAGTTACGAAAACTGATAACCGATATGTATGGAGAATAACCGAAAATCCTTTCTGATATTCAACCAGCAGGTTTCTGAGTTTATCCTTTTTTTTACATGCAATTGCAATGGATATTTTTAAATCCAGGGGAATTTAATTTTAAAAATGTCGTTTAACATAAAAATATTGCTGGGATGTATTTGCATTTTCGGCTCTGCTTTCTTTTTTTACCTGGCCACAGTGATTATCAAGTGGGCTAAGATAAAAGGATTACAAATAGATCCGTCACTTTTCGTGTTCGCAAGATTCTTATTGGGATTTATCAGTGTACTGATCCTGCTGGCCCTTACAAAGAAAAACATCAAAATAAAAAAGAAACGATACCTGATTGGAAGGACTGTTGGCAATTGTGTTGCCGTATATTGTTTTTTTAAAGGTGTGGATTTAACATCCGTTGCCCAGGCCAACATTTTAAATATGACCTATCCATTGTTTATTGCAATTTTTTCATGGATGTTTTTAAAGGAGCAGCGGGATGTGATGGCCATTATTGTTGTTATCATTGCATTTGCAGGGGTTTGGCTGATTCTTGCACCGGGAAAAATGAACTTTCATCTGAATTCTTTATGGGCGCTGGCATCAGGGATCAGTGCGGCTATTTCAATGATGTGCCTTAATCTTTCAAGACAGGAACATGATACTGAAACCACTCTGTTTTTTTTGTTTGGTCTTGGGTCTTTACTGATTTATATTGCATTCTTTAATAAGATCCATATACCCCAATTATTAGAATTGAAATATCTATTTTTATGTTCCATATCAGGCATTGCAGGCCAATATCTGATTACCATTGGATTTAAATATGTGACTGCCATTGAAGGGGGGATTATTTCTTCAACCCGGATTCTGCTTGCCGCAGTGTTAGGACCTGTAATTGCAATGGATCCAGCCCTTTCTGCTTCTGGATGGGCAGGGGCATTCTTGATTTTCAGCGGTAATATATTTTTAACTTTACGAAGGGCCAAAAGATCAACGGGGAAATAGGCAAAAGGCCGGTAAGATTGAAAACAGATAAAATCCATCATATTTTTTACACAATTCCTCCATTAATACCAATCACCTGACTCGTAATATATTCTGCGTCCTTTGAGCATAAAAAAAGAACGGCTGCTGCAACTTCGCAAGGCTTGCCAAGTCTGCCGGCAGGGATCATTTTTTCCAGTTCCTTTAAAGGCAGACCATTCGTCATTTCGGTTTCTATAAATCCGGGTGCCACTGCATTTACAGTAATGTTTCTTTTTGCAATCTCCCGGGCAAGTGCTTTGGTGGCTCCGATAAGACCTGCTTTTGAAGCAGAATAATTCACTTGCCCTGCCTGCCCTGTCTGTCCTGATGTTGAAGATATATTGATAATTCTTCCAAACCGCTTTGACAGCATGTTTTTAACGACAAGTCGCGTTACATTAAAAAAGCCTGTCAGATTAGTATCCAGAACTGTTTGCCAATTCTCTTTTTTCATCCAGACCATGAGCATATCATCTCTGATACCGGCATTGTTCACCAGGATATCAATCTTGCCTTTTTCCATAATAATGTTTTTAATGGCATTTTCAGATGCTTCCTTGCTTTTTACGTCAAACTGAAGGAGAGCCCCATTTCCACCGTTCCTGATAATATCTTCAAGAACTGCTGCGGCTTTTTTCCTGTTTGAATTGAAATTAAGATATACAAACCGCCCTGTTTGGGCCAGCGCGATAGCGATAGCTTTCCCAATCCCTCCACTGGCACCTGTTACAAGAGCAATTTGAATATTATCAGTTTTTGTTTCAGCCATGTTTTTTCCTTTTATTTCAGAAGTTTAATCACCACAAAAAAACGGCTAAGCCAATGCAGCAGTTTTGTGAGAGAATTATCACAGATTTAGATTGAGATACAAGAAAATCTTTTCCCCGGTTGAGCCAGAGTTTTTAGCTATTTCTTGGCAAATGGCAAAAAAGCATTTACGTATCCCTTTTTAGCGAGTTAGACTTGAATAGCAGGAGTTAATCATGAAAATAGCAATAATCGGAATGGGACCGGCAGGCGTAAATGTTGTTAAAATATTAAGGAGCAATGGGTTTGATGACAGCATTACTATGTTTTCCGCTGAAAAAATACCTCCATATTCACCGCCGTCCCTTGGTGAATATCTTGTTGCAGGGGATGAAGAGACTTTGTTCCGGGAAGGAAAGGACTTTTGCGAAAAATATAGTGTAAACTGCAAGCATGGTGAAAAGATAATTCAAATTATGCCTGAAGAAAAAGAGCTGAAAACTGAAAATG
>JAOZRF010000334.1 GCA_029940245.1 Desulfobacula sp. | reverse complement strand
CATCCTGAAAAGGATGCATTATTTCCCTTTTAAAACTTCTTTTGATTTTAATTTTGGTAATGTAGCGTTGTCTTTATATGCTGAACCATCCGGCCGATAAATGTATCAACATCTACTTTCTCAACCTTTTAAATTTTTCATAATATTATGTAGTGGCCTTTATGCAATCCATCTTAATATTTTTTAACAAGGCTATTCACCTTCTACGCGATTGCGCCCATTTTGTTTGGCCAGATAAAGAAGATCATCCACTCGCTTCAACATTGTATCAATACTCTCACCCGGCATGTATTGGATTATTCCCAGGCTGATGGTAATGAGGCCGATACCGCTGAAACCATGTTCACACACAGCCTTCCGGCAACGTTCAGCCAGCACCATTACCTTTGTCAATGAAGTGTCAGGAGTTAATATTATGAACTCATCACCACCCCAGCGACAATGATAGTCCTCTGAACGCAGTATCCGGTTGATTTCATCCTTGACCTCTCTGAGCACCCTGTCCCCCTCAAGGTGTCCGTGAACGTCATTGGCTTTTTTAAAGTTATCAATGTCATACATGATAAGGGAAAGTGGATTCTTGTAACGCATGGAGCGCCGGCATTCTTTTTTGAGTAATGAATTGAATTTATGACGATTAATAAGACCTGTTAATCCATCATAATTTGCATTGTATTCTAATTCAGCCTGCATAAGCTGCCGATCACTGATATCAGAGAAAACCACCACCACTCCGTCAATTTTCCCATCTTTTTCAGAACGTATTGGTGCTGTGATGTATTCCACGGGAAAAGGTGTCTCGTCCTTGCGCCAGAAAATTTCATCCATTACACGAGTCAGTCGGCCATCCTGTATGGAAGAGAGTATCTTGCAATCATTTTCATGGTAGGGGCTGCCATCCGGCAGGGTATGATGTATGAGTTTGTGGATATTGCCTCTGATAAATTCATGTTCAGTAAAACCCAGCAGAAGTTGGGCTGCCGGATTAATAAAGGTCACCAGACCCTCTTTGTCTAATCCGAAAATACCTTCACCAGCCGCTTTGAGAAGCATCCGGGTTCTCTCCTCGCTCACCCTCAGTTTTGTTTCAGCGATCTTCAGGGCATTTAAGGCATTGTCCCTTATTTTTGCTACCCTTTGTGCCTGGAGCAATGCTTCCTGCAACTGGTCGTTTTTAATGCCGGAATCCTGGGATGACGGCAGCCCTTCTAAATCAATTTCCCTATCTATGCCATCGGTTTCAAAATCAAAATCCTGGTCATCTTGTTTCCAGGCACCGATATCGTATGCACCTGAGTAGTCTTTGAAAGCATGATCCAATCCTGCATAGATAAGGTCTGTACCGCATTGAAGTTTTTTCAGGTAATCCAGAGCCTCAACAATATGGCGTGGACCGATAATGGAACCATGCTGGGGCAGGATGGCCTGGATATCACAGTCTGACAGGCTTTGCACAAAACCCCGGGTGGCAAGATTGGAGGCCATGTAGTCTTTCTGAAAAAGATCCAGCTTAAGGCGATGATCTTTAAAAGAGGTTACAATGAGCTTCCAGTCGATATCCAGGGCAGCCCAGATATCACCGGAAAAAAGATAGCCAGCCTCTGAGTCATAGGTAACAAAAGCCCCTGGAGAATGCAGAAAAGGGGCTGGATAAAATACAAGTTCAGCTCCCGAGGGAAGAATGAAGTGGTTATTTTTTTCCACATCATACTGCGTATAATTACAACTGCCATAATGAAGAAGGAGCACATGGGTGCGAGGTGTGGAAAAAACCTGCATACCCGGGTTGATGTTAAGCCAGTCCACCATGGAAGCTGCAACATCTGGATCCTGATGGCAGAGAATCATCCCTGTGACCTGTTCCGGAGGTATGATTTGGGAAAGCCGGGACAAAATCTGGTTAAAGAAGCTGCGATTGCCGGGATCGACAAGGATAGCCTCCTCACCGTCCACTATCAGGTAGCTGTTGCAGCGGAAAGCTGTCTTATCCGTTATGCCAAGCCAGTAGATGGCATGTTTATCTCTTTGCCAGAGCCTTGTTGGCTTATCAAGATCAAGATTAATGCTATCCAGGGCATCCAGGCTAATTTTATGCACCATTATTGTAAATCCCTTTGTTCAAAAGTTTTTAACCATTCAAAATTTTAAATCGGAAAAAGCGGTTAAAAAATTACAATCGCATATTTTCCAGCATATAGGTATTGAATCATGTTGCAAATTGTAGCAAGTGAATCATCAAAAAACAAGAAAGGATATATCACAAGATTTTCATTTTTAAATTTATAAAGATTTGATTAAATACTGTTATTTTGTGTATATAGTGCCTGAACAAGGTTTTCGTTCAGGCATTATATAACAGATAAGTATAGAAAAAATTGATGGTATGGAGAAAATTTTAATAGTTTGGAGGCTGGATGGAGTCCATTTGTTTTGAAAACAGGGTTGCCGTTGTAACGGGTGCAGGAGAAGGGATTGGCAGAGAATATGCCCTGGATCTTGCCAAAAGAGGCGCCCAGGTGGTGGTCAATGATATCGGCCATGGCCCGGATTGTGGCCGGACAGCAGACAGGGTGGTTGATGAGATAAAAAAGGCCGGTGGAAAAGCCGTTGCCAGTTTTGATTCCGTGGCGACCATGAAAGGCGGCAAGAATATCATTGACACGGCCATGGATCATTTCGGCAGGGTGGATATCCTGATTAACAATGCCGGGATACTGAGGGACCGGACATTTATGAAAATGACTGAAGAAGACTGGGATGATGTCATTGCCGTTCATTTAAAAGGTGCCTTTTGTGTGACCCAGCCCGCCGTAAGAATAATGAAGGAGAACCGATATGGCCGAATCGTATTTACTGCCTCATCCTCGGGCATGTATGGCAATTTTGGTCAGTCAAATTATGGTGCTGCCAAAATGGGAGTTATCGGCATCATGAACACCTTAAAGCTTGAAACGGCCAAGTATAATATTAAAATCAATACAGTGGCTCCCAATGCCGCAACGGGTATGACCCGAGACGTTTTCCCCGATGAAGTGGCCAAAAGAATCAAACCTGAATTCAACACGCCCCTGGTGACCTTTTTGTGTTCACAAGAAAATCAGGAATCCGGGATGATTTTTACCATGAGCGCGGGATGGTTTGCCCGTTCGGCAATGGTTTCCGGCAAAGGCGCCTGCATTGGGGATACAAAAAGACTGATAAGGGCAGAAGAGATAAGAGATCAGTTTGATCAGATTAAAAATCTTGATAATGCTCTTGAATATAATCATTGCGGCCGGATTTACAGCCTGGGAAGACCTTTGACCGGCAGATAAGGGCAAAATATCTGTCAGACCGTTAAAAAGTTATTATCTGATATCCCTTTTCAATAAAACTTCCCATGGATGGATGACCCGACATATCTCCTATGAGCGGAATGCCTTGTTTTTTAATTTCTTTTTCAACTTTAAGCTTGATGGAGCATGCTCTGCAGGCGCCATACAATATGCCAAGGCTTTTGGCTTTCTGATAAAGACTTGAAAGAAAATGTCCTGGTTTGCTCATTTCCGGAACCAGTGTCACAGCCTCACCTTCAATAACGATCAGCCCTTCCTGGCCGCGTTCATAAAGATCAATGCCATTGAGAAGAACATGGATAAAACATAGTGGATCACCCCGGAAGGCAAAGATTACTTTTTTTTGATTTTCCATTTATCTATTCCTATAGTGGTATTGGTAAAAAAACAATTATTTGCTCAGCATGGTTTTCGGCATCCGCACAGCTACAACAGTACCTGTTGCACAGATTTTATTTTCCGCCAGTACGGTTGCTTCGACAACTACTTTTTTTTCTTTTATTTCAATAACCCTGCCACGGACTTCAAGTTCCACTCCCAAAGGGGTCGGTGCCAGAAAATTCACTTTTAAAGAGCCTGTGACATACCGTAGGGCAGGTTCTGTATT
>JAOZRF010000333.1 GCA_029940245.1 Desulfobacula sp. | reverse complement strand
ATATTATGAGAAAAGAATATGATTTTAGCAATTCAATAAAGAATCCTTATTCAAAGAAAGTGAAAAAACAAATTTCAATTCGTATTGAAACAAACACAATTACCTATTTTAAGGAGCTATCAAAAGAGGTTGGAATTCCATATCAGAATCTTATCAACTCTTATCTTGCAGAATGTGCTCATCAGCATAAAAAGCCTGAATTAAAATGGGCTTAAGCCATAACCAATCAGTCCAGTTGGAAGCCGGTTTTTTTTTCGTGCTTGACGATTGTTCTTGATGTGTATATTGGGAACAATAAAACAGGGAGGGTTATCATGTCTAAAGCGCGCTTAAATATCAGCCTTGATCAGGATTTAGTGGATTTTGTCAAGGTATATGTTCGAGAAAACCGAACAACAACAGTCGCTGATGTCATTACGCAATTTGAAAAAGTATTTCTGACAGACGTTCGGAAACATGCCGGCATAAAGAAGCATACAACATTAAATAAATAATTAAAATTATTTCACCACAAAGCGATCAAAATTATCAGACGTATGGCTGATAAATTTGGTCGTTTTTTTTTGGATGATCAGGCATTCCGTGTCGGGAAGGCTGTTCACAAGGGCTATGGCTTTTTGCACATCCATGACAATAAGGGCTGTTGCAAGGCCGTCGGCAAAGGTGCAGTCTTTTGAGATAACAGATGCACTCACGATATTGTTGTCAATGGGAAATCCTGTTTTAGGGTCAATGATATGGGAATAGGTTTTGCCATTTGTTTCAAAAAAATTTCTGTAATTTCCGCTTGTGGCAATGGCATGGTTATTTAAGCGGATAATTTTATATAAGGTCTGGTTTGCAAATTGTTTGTCCGGTTCGCTGATACCAACGGACCAGGGCTTTCCTTTTTTATTTGTACCTGAGCCATAAAGTTCTCCGCCTATTTCCACAAGAACATCATGGATGCCCGATGAGGTAAAAAGTCTTGCAATGGCATCCACTCCATAGCCCTTTGCAATGGAGCCTAAGTCAAGGGTGATGTCAGTGGTTTTTAAAAGGGTGTGCTGTCCTTTGATGTCAATGTGATGAAATCCGGTTTTTGACAGGGCCAAAGCGATTTTATCGGGTTCAGGAATTTGATGGATGCTTTTTTTTGTCCCAAATCCCCAGAGATCAACCAGGGATTTCACAGTCCCGTCCCAGGCGCCGTCTGTCATGTCATATAGTTTTTTAGCCGTTAACATGGTGTCATAAAAGTCAGAAGAGACTTTCACCGGGGTTCCGGCCTGTTGATCGTTAAAAAGGGAGAGCTCGCTTTTCGGGTCATACATGGACAGTCGTTTGTTGATCTCTTCCAGTCGTTTATCCACCCTTGCCTGCCACAGGGGAAGGGATGGTTTTTTAGCAGTGATAAATTTTATGGTGAAATAGGTTCCCATGGTCTTGCCGGAAAGGGTGTACTCCTTACCAAAATGAGCGGCAAACCCATTTGAATAGAAAATAAAAATAGACAGGCAAATGCAAAAGATGATAGTTTTTTTCATGTTCATTGATTTAAATTCTTTTTTGTTTTTAATTATATCTTCTTTTTTCACAATACAATACATAGTTTTTAAAAAAAACCTACAGACTATACTCAGTAAAATATCAATTGATCAAGTTAACTTTTAAAAAATAATCAGTATTCAGCATAAGGAGCAGATTTTTTTCAATTTTTCTCCGTTGACATACTCAGATATTTTGTATAACTTATATATACAAAATATAAGTTGTGTCTGTTTTATGAAAAAGTATTTAAGGGAAAAAATGTTTAACTCGTAAAATAATATTTGTATATTCAGGGAGGCTTAACCATGGCAACTCAAATGATTATTCGGGTCGAGCCGAGGCTAAAGAATAAAGTCACTCGGTTGGCTAAAGCCGAGGGGAAAAATTTAAGTGAACTTGTGCGTGAACTTTTAGAGAAATACACAAAAGAAAGAGACATGAGTGCCTATATTGACGATCTGTGGGATAAAATCGGTCAAAACCTCATCAAAAACAATATTTCAGAATCTGACATCAAAAAAGCAATCAAACAAATGCGGATAAAAAGTGCTTAAAGTTGTCGTTGATACAAATGTTTTTATTTCTTCCTTTTTTGGGGGTATTCCAAGACAGATAATTCACTGCTGGAAAAAAGGAAAGATTACCCTATGCTTTTCCCAGGAAATAATTGAAGAATATATTGAGGTACTTAACAGGCTTGGCCTGAAAGATAAAAATGAAATACAAAAATTAACAAAATTATTTTCCGAGGGTTACAATTCTATTTTCACTGCCAAAACACCTGACCTTAAAGTTGTTGAAGATGATCCAGATGATAATAAATTCATTGAGTGTGCTGTGGCTCTTGACTGCAAAGTCATCATTTCTGGAGATAAACATCTTAAGAACATAAGAAAATATATCGATATCGATATCATAAGTCCAAAAGAGTTTATTAAAGTTTGGATTCAAAAATAATCAAAAAGAAACATATTATGAATAAAAGAATTGTTAAGATAAATAAGACACCAGTGGAATTGTATAAAATTTTAAAGTTTGAAAATATTGCTTCCAGCGGCGGGGAAGCCAAATTCATGATAGCAGATGGTTTGGTGGAGGTGAACGGGCTCATTGAAACGCAAAAACGGAAAAAAATATATCCGGGAGACAGGATTAAAATCAATGACCGGATTCTTGAAATACAGCTTATGCAGGACCTAATGTCTGAACAATGATCCTGCAACCTGAAAACAGATGACAGCAACGGCATTGGCTACATTAAGGGAATTTTTTTTTCCAAACATGGGGATATGAACAAAAGCATCACAGGCATTTCTCACATGGGATGAAATTCCATACTCTTCATTTCCAAACACAATAATGGTGTTATCTTCCCAGGGCATGTCATAAAAAGGCAGTGCGCCTTTAATGGTTTCAACACCAATGATATGGAATCCTTTTTTCTTTTTCTCAACCAGGCTTAGAGCAAGATCATTTGTCTTTTCCTGTTCAACCCAAAGGTGTGCTCCCATGGCAGTTTTTTTGACACGGGAATCTTCCTTGCCCAGGGTGTTCCCGAGAATGATGGATTTAAACCCAGCAGCTTCACAGGTCCTGAAAATAGAACCCACATTAAAAAGGCTTCTTAAGCCATCCAGGGCCAGGTGACAATTAAAGGAGGGTTGCGGGCAAAGCGCCGGGTCATCATCTGTCTGAACAGTTTGGAGCAGATCAGGGTCCCGGACAGGGGTGCCAATGGCAGAACGATGAAAGTGAATCCTGTCGGAAATAGTTTCAATCCACAATTTTGTGGTATTGGATTCAGGCTTGATAAATTCTTTCATTCCCATCCAATTCAGGACTTTGTTGTATTGGATGGTAAAAAGATCTAAAGATGCCGGATTGACACGATTGGTGGTTAATTTTTGATAAAAGCCGGACAACCAGATGATAATATGCCTGTTCCGGGTTTCAGGGCAAAGCTGTAGCAGCTTTTTTTTTGTAAATCCAAAGAAATCCATTTTTTATGGGTGTCAGCCCGGTTTTTATTTTGACAAATTGATTAATCTATTTTGCAGGAGGGGTAAATACCCGCTGGGCAAGTTCGTTATCCATCATGAGAAGACCATGCCCTTCACCGCCGATCAGTTTTAATTTGTTCACAATGGTATCCATATTTGCCTCTTCCTCCACCTGTTCTTCCACAAACCAGTTCAGATGGTTTTTAGCAGCATGATCATTTTCTTTGATGGCAAGATCCATGAGGTCATTGATGAGCTTTGAAACCAGCTTTTCATGTTCATAGGCCAGTTCAAAGACTTCCAGGGCGGATTTAAATTCTGTTTTAGGCGCTTCAATGGCTTGCAGAAAAACCCGGCCACCCCTTTCATTTAAAAAACGATACATTTTCATGGCATGAAATCTTTCTTCTTCCACCTGGATAAGAAAGAAG
>JAOZRF010000332.1 GCA_029940245.1 Desulfobacula sp. | reverse complement strand
GCCAAATTTGTTTTCCAGCTCGATAATTTCTTTGGTATCCATTTTGATCCTCTTTGTTTATGAAAAATTGTGCACAGCTTTATTTAAATAACATAAAATCAAAAAAAAGTTAAGAATTTCACGTTTTTATTTTTTGTAATACAATTGAGATATCAGCATGCCGGAAAGCATGAGTGCGCATCCGAAAATTGCCCGTGCTGAAAGAATTTCATTTAAAATCAACCATCCGCCAATGGCTGCAAAAACAGATTCAAGGCTGAAAATAATCGCGGCATGGGAAGCCGGGCTGTTTTTCTGTCCATAAATCTGGAGCGAATAGGCAACTCCCACAGACAGAACACCGCCATAGAGCAAAGGGATGATAATTTTTAGAATGTCCGAGAGGATAAAGGTTTCAAATACCGCTGCCACCAAAAGGCTTAGGATGGCGCAAACCAGACATTGGACAAGGGATAGTCTGGCTGTGTTAAACCGGTTGGACAATCTGCCGATAATGATCAGGTGAAAGGCAAAGCAAATCGCGGAGAAAAAAACCAGTAGATCTCCAAATTCCATGGTATAGTTTTTTGTCACACTCAATAAAAACATGCCTACACTGGCCAGAATAGCTCCGATCCATGTTCCATGACTGGTTCTGTCCTGTTTGAACAAAAGGTTTAAAAAGGGAACAATGATAACATAAAGACCGGTTATAAATCCGGCTTTCCCAGCCGTTGTATAGACTATTCCAACCTGCTGGAACGAGATTCCTGAAAACAGAAAAATACCTGATATGATACCGGATTTGATAAGATCAGTGTTGTTTTGAACCAAAGGCAAATTGCGTTGAAAAAAAATAATGGGCAGCAGGGAAAGGCATCCTAAAACAAACCGAAGTCCGTTAAACGTGAATGGCCCGACATGATCCATCCCGATTCTTTGTGCCACAAATGCAAATCCCCAGATGGTGGCAACAAAGAGTAAAATAAAATCTGATTTAAAAGTGCCTGATTTCATGGTATCCAGATATAGGTTAAATTTAAAAAAGGTTAATCCCAGGACAAATCTAACAAAAGTTGTCAGGGTGAATTGGTTTTTTAAAAAGCATGTTTAATATTTAAAGCCGGGGTTCGTCAAGAAAATATGGAAAATCTTATGAATAAAAGCATCGTGAGTCAAAAATTAATGGCTGGGCAAAGATTAATGCTGGGATTTGACGGTGTTGAACTCAATGAGGAGTTGAAATACATTATCAAAGATATGAATGCCTGCGGCATCATCCTTTTTGCACGGAATATTGACTCCCCAAAACAGGTGACCACACTTTGTTCCGCCTGCCAGGCCTATGCAAAAATGTGTGGCCTTCCTCCGCTGTTTATAGCAGTAGACCAGGAAGGCGGGGTGGTGGCAAGGCTTAAAGAACCCTTTACATTGTTCCGGGGAAATCCGTTTATTGATAGTGTTGAGGATGCAAGGACCTTTGCTGCAGTTACAGCCCATGAGCTTTCCCAGGTAGGGATCAATATGAATTTTGCCCCGGTTCTGGATATTGCTCCCAAAGGGGTGGATAGCATTATGAAAGACCGGGTGTTTAAGGGAGATGCAAAAAATATTTCAAGGCTTGGGATAGAAATCATTCTTACCCTGCAAAAAAATGGTATTATGGCTGTGGCCAAGCATTTTCCGGGGATCGGCAGAACGATTAAAGATTCTCATCTGCATCTTCCGGTCCTGGATATTGATCTGGCAAACCTTTGGCACTCAGACCTGATTCCTTTTGTGGATGCAGAAAAACAGAATGTAGCCGGAATCATGCTGTCACATATTTCATATCCAAAGCTTGACAAGAAGTGGCAGGCAAGTCTGTCCCCTTTTATTGCCGGCACCCTTTTACGCAATCAAATGGGATATGATGGCCTTGTGATGACAGATGACATGGACATGAAAGCAATTAAGGTGGATATGAAAACCTGTATCCGGCAGATTTTAAAATCAGAAATTGACATGGCCCTGATCTGCCATAAAGGACCTAATATTGAAACGGCTTTCCATGAAATCATCCAACAGCTTAAGGATGATGAAAATCTTTATTTAAAGGGTAGAAATTCCCTGGAAAGAATTTTAAGGGTCAAGAAAAAATATCTGCAGGGATAAAGTCAATCAATTTTTGTTCTTGAAAATACATCATGGTCAAGATGGCACAGCTGCCCTTGTTGAACCATGGTATATCCTCTGGCGGCTATCATGGCGGCATTGTCCCCGCAAAGTTCAATGGCCGGAGCAAAAACATCTATTTTTTTATATTTTGCTTTTTGACTTAATTTGTTTACAAAGGTTTTATTGGCAGACACACCGCCTGAAACACCAATACGTCGGCAGTTTTTATGCTGGGCTGCCCGGATCAGTTTTTGTGATAGAACGTCAATAATGGCTTCCTGAAAAGAAGCGGCAATCTGTGCTTTTTCATCTTTGGTGAAACTGGGGTTATCATGGATATACCGTGCCACGGATGATTTTAGACCGCTGAAGCTGAAATCAAAATTGCCTTTTTCAAGCAAAGCTCTGGGAAATTTAATGACACAAGGATCTTTTGTCTTTGCAAGGTTTTCAATGACAGGGCCGCCGGGGTAGCCCAATTTCAGCATTTTTGCCACTTTATCAAAGGCTTCTCCGGCCGCATCATCCCTTGTCTGTCCCATGAGTTCAAAATGGTCGTATGAGGTGACATGATAGATATTGGTGTGACCTCCTGAAACCACCAGCGCGATAAAGGGGAATTCAGGTTTCAAGTTTCCAAGGAACAGCGAATAGATGTGGGCTTCCAGATGATTGACACCGGCAAAAGGAAGTTGCCGTGCAAAGGCAAAGGATTTGGCAAAAGAGAATCCCACCAGAAGGGCTCCTATAAGTCCAGGGCCCCTTGTTGCTGCCACGGCATCAATATCCTCAAGAATGATATTTGCTTTATTTATAGCCTCATCCACCACGGGGGTAATGGCTTCAACGTGCATTCGTGAGGCAAGTTCAGGTACGACCCCGCCATATTTATGGTGAACATCAATCTGGCTGGCTATGACGGAAGAAAGGATGTCCGTGCCATCTTTGACAATGGCAGCACAGGTTTCATCACAGGATGATTCAATTCCAAGGACTATCATGATAAAAGAAGAGCAGAAGACCTGTCAGGTCTAAACCCATTGGGTCTGGGCTTCATTATTTTCCCTGGATTCAACTTCACCGATGAAATATGCTTTTTTATCCATTGCCCCGAGTCTGTCCATGACTTCCTGGGCAGATGCATCCGGCACCACAAGTACCATGCCAATACCATTGTTAAAGGTTCTGTACATTTCAGAATCTGAAACAGATCCCTCTTTCTGGAGGAGCTTGAAAACCGGCGGAATTTCCCAGGCATCCCTTTGAACAATGGCTTTACAGACTTTTGGGATGACCCGGATGATATTTTCCTCAATGCCGCCGCCTGTGATATGGACAAGCCCATGAATGGGCAGGTCTCGTATAAGGCTTAAAATAGTCGGGACATAAATAATGGTCGGTTTAAGGAGTTCTTCTCCAAGCGTTATATCGAGCTCATTGAGTTTAGTGTCAACAGTATATTTGCATTTATCAAAAAATATTTTTCTGACCAGGGAAAATCCATTGCTGTGCACACCGCTTGAGGCAAGACCAATGAGTTTATGACCGTTTCTGATATAGGAACCGTCTATGATTTTATCATTGTTCACAAGGCCCACACAAAATCCGGAAAGATCATATTCCCCTTTCTGGTAAAGCCCCGGCATTTCTGCGGTTTCGCCGCCGATCAACGCACATCCTGCCTGGTTGCATCCATTGGCAATTCCCAGGATGATATTCTCAGCCACACCATTGTCAAGAACCCCCATGGCCAGATAATCAAGAAAAAACAGGGGTTTTGCACCCTGGACAATAATATCGTTTACACACATGGCCACAAGATCAATGCCAATGGTATCATGTTTG
>JAOZRF010000331.1 GCA_029940245.1 Desulfobacula sp. | reverse complement strand
TGAGCCTTTGGCATGGTTTTAAGGTTAACCTTTATTCCTATTTTTGCCAGCATCTGGGCAGAAGCTTCTGCAATTTTTGCATCATTAACATAACGGTTATTCGGTGCCATCATGGTAATTTCAAACCCTTTCTCATATCCTGCTTCTTTCATCAGCGCCCTGGCTTTGGCAAGATCATATCTGGGTTTGAGGTTTGGATTGTATCCTGTATAACCCGGAGGGCTCTGCTGGGCAGCAACCTCTACTGTTCCTTTCATGATTTTCTCAACAATACCGGCATTGTTAACTGCATAAACAATTGCATTACGAACACGGGCATCCTTAAACGCTTCAACTCTGTTCGGGTTCATCTGCATAGTGATGATACGACCGCCATTAATGGTAACAAGTCCGACTTTTGAATCAGACTCAAGTCTGCTGTAATCCTGGGGAGGTACCTGATCGATCATGTCAACATCACCTGAAAGGAGTGCTGCAACCCTTGTGGCATTCTCTTTAATGGGCATAAGGATAAAACTGTCAACATTACCGACAGAATTTTTATCCCAGTAATCTTTAAATCGTGTCATTTCAGTTTTCACACCCTGCTCAAAACTTTTAATGACAAAAACCCCGGTTCCGGATTCATTACCATTTGCAAAGGTATGGGTGGTTTTGACGCAGGCATCTTTTGGCTGACCATTCTCATCGGTTCCTGTATAGAACTCAGAGTCCATGGCAAAAAAGTATGTTACCATATTGAGAAGAAGTGCATAGGGTTTTGTTGTAACAACATCAACAGTATAATCATCGATAATACCGATGCCGACGAATGGCTCAAGAAGGCCTTTGAAATCAACACTTTTTTTCATGCGGTCAAATGACCATTTTACATCTTTTGCAGTAAATGTGTTACCGCTGTGAAACTTGACACCTTCTCTTAGATAAAAACGAACTCTATATTCGTTAATTCTTTCCCACTTAGTGGCAAGACGGGGTTCAAATTTACCATCCTGGGTCCAGCGTACAAGGGGATCAAATACCCAGTGAGAAAGCTGAAGCATTCCACCGGAAAGCTGCACCTGTGGATCAAGGGACACAGGGTCTGCAGCAAGTCCTAATTTTAATGTCTTTGCACCTGCTGAAAAAGCAAACGACAAAACCAATAAAAAACTTAATACAATTAAAGCAAATTTTTTCATTCCATCCTCCTTTTAAAAATTAAACTACATACCAAAATATGTTTTCCCGACACATTTTGATGATAAGCGCCTATAGATTCTCTAATGGATAGCAAGTACCAAAAATTAGCTGGGGGGTCAAGAAATTACATATTTTTTAAAAAAAATGAACTAAAATTTATAAACTCCAAATTGTTTTGACATTCTGAAAAAAACATTGTTATCAGACAATTATATAGTGCCTGAACAAGGTTTTCGTTCAGGCACTATATAGTATGGGCCGTGCGGCAAATAATCTCATCCTGCAGAGCAGATGTAAGATCCACAAAATAATCGGAATATCCTGCCACCCTGACAATCAGGTCTTTATAATTTTCCGGATGCTTCTGGGCATCCTTTAAAAGTTTTTCAGACACCACGTTAAACTGCACATGGTGGCCATCCATTTTAAAATAGGATCGAATTAAATGCAAAATAGCCTGAATGCCTTTTTCCTCTTTAAAAAGATCAGGCATAAACTTTTGATTCAAAAGGGTTCCACCGGTTTTTAAATGGTCTATCTTGGCTGCAGACTTCAACACAGCAGTTGGACCGTTCCGGTCTGCTCCCTGTACCGGAGATATCCCTTCTGAAAGCGGTACTCCCTTTTTTCTGCCATCGGGCAGGGCTCCTGTGATTTCACCAAAGTAGACATGACAGGTGGTGGGCAACAGATTAATCCTGTGAACCCCTCCCTTTGCATTTGAGCGGCCCGTCACCAAACCATGGAATGCATTAAATACCATCTTTAATATAGCATCTGCATAATCGTCATCATTGCCATATTTGGGTGCCTGGCCCAATTGATGAAGAAGAACATCGTTCCGGCTGAAATTTTTTTTCAACGCATCCAAAAGCCTTTCCATGGGAAACCGCTTGTTATCATACACATTATATTTCAGTGATGAAAAGCAATCTGTAATTGTTCCCATGCCAACCCCCTGGATATAGGAGGTATTGTATCTTGCTCCGCCCTGGTTATAATCCTTTGCATTTTTAATGCAGTCTTCCGTGACAAGGGACAACAAAGGAACGGGCATGTACTTTGCATTAATCTGTTCAATGATGTTGTTGCCCCTGATCTTGATATTGACAAAATGTTCCAGTTGGTTTTTATAGGCATCAAAAAGTTCGTCAAATGTTTCAAAGCTTTTCGGGTCTCCTGTTTTAAGACCGATCTGCTTTTTTGTCCTTGGATCCAGGCCGTTATAAAGGGTGATTTCCAGAATTTTGGGAAGATTAAAATAACCGGTTAAAATATAGCATTCCTTTCCAAAAGCGCCTGCTTCCACACAGCCGGAAGCACCTGCCATTCTTGCATCTTCCATTGATTTGCCATGAAGAATCATCTCCTGGACAATGGCATCCGTATTAAACACAGAGGGCTGACCAAATCCCGTGGCAATAATCTTTAATGCCCGTTTGATAAACCTGTCCGGGTTTTTCCGGGACACCTGGATCATGGAACTTGGCTGCAAAAGCCTCATTTCTTCAATCACATCAAGAACCAGATAGGTTAATTCATTAACACCATCCTTATTAGCCTTTGTGACACCACCCAGATTGATCAGGCAGAAATCAACATAGGTATTGCTCTCCTTAGCCGTTACCCCGACCTTTGGCGGAGCCGGATGGTTATGGAACTTTATCCAGAAACAGCACAGCAACTCCTTTGCTTCTTCCCGGGTGATGACCCCATTTTCAATATCTTTTTTATAAAAAGGGTACAGGTTCTGATCAAACCTGCCCGGGTTATAGGCATCCCAGGGGTTGAGTTCGGTTATGATCCCGACATGAAGAAACCAGAAATACTGCAAAGCCTCGTGAAATGTTTCAGGCTTATTGGCAGGCACCCTTTTGCAAATGCGGGCCATTTTCTCAAGTTCTGTTTTCCGCTTGAAATTTGTTTCATTTTTTGCCCTTTGTTCCAGTTCATCTGCATGCCTTCTGGCAAAAACGATCAGGGCATCTGCTGCTATATCAAGGGATTTTAAAACCTCTTGTTTTTCAAGGGCCTGTTTATCTTCAAAAAAATCAATATCCCCAAGACATTGACCAATGTCTTTTTTTAAATCATTGAATCCTTTCTGGTAAATCAGCTCTCCTCCGGCTGTATGCCCTGGGGACCGCTGTTCCTGGAACTCGGTAAAAATCCCGGCATTAAAAGAATCAATCCATAGATCATCCATGGCAGAAAATATCTTTTCCCTTATGGTTTTGCCCTTCCAGAACGGAATAATTTTTTCTTTATAAATTGACTTTGTTTCCCGGGAGACCTTATAGGCCACCTTGGGCCTTGAATCTAAAATCTCAAGATCGGCCAGAGAATGCAGACAGATTTCAGGATATGTGGGAACAGCTTTGGGTTCAGGTCCGCGTTCTCCAACAATCAGTTCATTGTCCTCAATAAATATTTTTTTATTTTCAAGAATATGTTTCAGACACAATGCCCTTTGAACGGAGATGGATTTATCCATGCTGACATGGGTTTTATAAAAATTTGTAACAAGGTCAGCCCTTTCATGGGAGAGTGTCACCGTTTTATCCCGGGTCTTTTTTCTTAAGCTTTCTATTCTTGAATTCATTTTTTTATCCGCCGTTTTTTTGTCGATTTTTTTTATCCGCCAATCGTAACATTGAATCCTGTGGACTCAAATTGATTTTTTACTTCTGCCACCTTTTCCCTGGAAGGTACTGGTATATCTTTCATATCATTTATGATATTCAATGCCTCATATTTTACTTCACCTGCCTTATGAAACGGCAGAATATGAATATCCCGATAAATTG
>JAOZRF010000330.1 GCA_029940245.1 Desulfobacula sp. | reverse complement strand
AAAACCGGGGTGGCGATCCAGTCAATGTTGAGGCCCAGCAAGTTCAGGAGTTCTCGACCCATGATGGTGATTTCTGCGGTGTCAATACCATAGGGGCAGAAAACCGAGCATCTCCGGCATTCAGTGCATTGGAAAAAGTAGTACCACCACTCTTTAAGCACATCCAGGGTAAGGGGTCTGGCACCGCCCAGCTTGCTTCCTCCAGGAATTTTTTGGAGAAGTTTTCCCACGGTGGTGAAGTCGTTTCTGTACACCGATCGCAACAGCTCAGCTCTAAGTACCGGCATGTTTTTGGGATCACCAGTGCCAAGGAAAAAATGGCATTTATCTGCACAGGCACCACATCGAACGCACACGTCCATGAAGATTTTGAAGGTTCTGAATTTTTCCAGGCGTTCCTTGATGCCGTTGTGGATGATCTCCTGCCAGTTTTCCGGCAGTTTCCAGTCCGCTTCCAGGGGATTCCATGGTCGGGCATTGGGAAGGCCAAGGGTTTCCACACTCTCGGTCTTTGCTGCATAACAGTACATGCCGGGTCTAATCTGGACAGAGTCAGTCATCCAGCTACCCTGGGAGGGGGTGTGATCTACCTTGTCCAGTAATTCATCAGGTTTAAGTTCGTCAGACATTGATTACTCCTTCTTATCCACTGGAAGTCCAGCGTCTATCATTTTTTCTCTGAAGTGATCTTCATACTGCTCATATGTATGAATGTCCACAGCATAATTCCAGGGATTAATATGTCTTTTGGCACGGTTGTTATTGGCCATATTCCGTGTGGGGCTCAAGAATATACCACCCATGTGCATGAGTTTACTCACCGGAACATATGCGAACAATGCACTGACCATGAAGATATGGGCATAGAAAAGTCCGCCCACACCATCAGGAATTACTGGATGAAATGTTGCAAGGCCCATGGTAAATGTTTTGATGCCAATGATATCCACCTTGGTAAAGTATCTCATAGCAATACCAGAGGCTGCAATGCCGATGATGAGAAAAAGGGGAAAATAATCAGCTGCCAGGGAAATGTAACTTACCTTGGTGTCAAAGATACGTCTGGCCAGCAGAAAAAGGGCTGCCAGCAGAAGTACCACGCCGGAAATAAAAAGACCGGGAAGTCCCATTTGGACAATACCGTCAAAAAATTCCAGGAATTTAAGGCAGGACGGTATCGGGTCCAGAAAAAATCTCAGGTGCCGAATAATCACCACCAGAAATGAGTAATGAAAGGCAAGAGACCCCACCCACAGGAAAATTTCCCAGGAGTAGGTCAGTTTGTTCTTCTCATTCCTGTTGAAGGCCGCTTTGGTATTGCGAAACAGGGATCTGAAAAGAAAAATTTCAAGAACCATGCGAATGAAAACACCTGATGCCTTATCAGGATTATCAATGCAGTTCTGTTTAATCCATGGAAGCGATTTCTGCTGTCCACAGGTTGTGGGAATCCGGAAGGGAACTGCGGAACCAGCCCATCCCATGACACGGCGTACAAAACCGCCAACAAAGGCGATGACCGCAACATAGGGAACTATTATTCCGAAGAACCACTGCATACCGGCTCCCTCAACCCCTGCATAAGCCAGCAGAAAAAGCAGCAAAACGCCTGCCAGGGGCACCATGTACTTTTGATTCATATTCCAACCACCTCACTGTTTCGGCTGTTTCAGATGCATATCCTCTGCAACAGCCTGTTTAAGATTTGTTCGAGCCAAGAAGTGTTTCTTCCTTGAGCTCTGTTACTAAGCCTGCCCTTTCAAAGGCCCTGTGAATCCGCCTTTTGGATTCGGTTGCTTTTAAAAGGAATACATTCTCTCTGCACTTCATAAACCGGTTGAATGCGGCGAGGGCAGTTTGATCTATCTTTGCATCAAAGGCACTGTCCCTGTCTTCGTTCAAGACGGTTTTTATAATTTGTTTCAGTTCAAAGACAAAGCTCACTGCTTGGGATGCACTGAAATCTTGAACCGCTCTGATGCGGATGATGGAATCCAGGGCAGTTTCAATTTTATCGGCATTAAATTCTTTCTGGATCATGAGATCAAAGGTCTCTTCAAGGGACTGGGCAGTGGCAGTTCCCACGGGATTGTCAAATCGATTTTTTAATTTTCCAAAAAATTTGACGGTGTCCTGGGGATAGGAATTGATGGTTATAAGAAACCATTGATCAATGATTTTTTTTTTATTTTTTTCAAGCTTGCGGTTGAAATCCATATTCTAATATTTTACTCCGTAACTACCCTGGCCTGCAAGGCAGTTTTGTTAGTGGTTCACTTGTGTCTCACACGAACTTAGCTTTCGAACCTGAGACCCGTGCAGGGATGGCAGTTTTGCTTTGCACTTTGTCAATAACTGCCCCAGGCAGACCGTATTTGGGACCTTGGCCTGCCCACAACGAAGATTGAAAATTCCCCTTGGCTTGACGGGATTGTCTTATAAAACAACCTATTGGCCTGGCAAAAAATACAAAAATACAGGCCTGGACCCACGTCAATCGGCCAGTCCCGAAAGTTGAAACATTAATCTAAGCGGTATAACCATACTGGAAATTTATGTCAAGGATAAAAGCGGTTCAGCACCGGTGGTAAACCACTGTTTCAAGACCTTGAACAATGAGTGGGGATCTGTGTTTCCGGTGAGTTCCCGGATGGCATGCATGGCCATGGTGGGGGACCCGACATCCACGGTTTTAATACCCGTGGCAGCGGAGATGGAGGGGCCTATAGTGCTGCCACAGGGCATGTCACTTTTCATGACAAAGGTTTGCATGGGAACGCTGGCCTCCTGGCATAACTGCCGGAACAGTGCGGTGGACATCGCATCCGATGCGTACCGCATGGCAGCGTTGAGTTTTAGTACCGGACCCTGGTTCAGAAGACAGAGATGACCGGCATCATAGCGCTCGGCATGGGCCGGGTGCAGGGCATGGGCATTATCCAGGGAGATCATGAATGATCTGGCAAAGGTTCGGAGTCGCTGTTCTGGATCGGGCACAATGCGGGTCAGGGTGTCTGTGAGAAAGGAACCTCTGGCACCGGCTGGGGTCTCACTGCCCACCTCCTCGTGGTCGGCAAGAATAGCAAGACAGGGGATGGCCCCCCGGGCAAGGAGCAGGCTTTCAAGGGCCGCATGACAAGACAGAAGGTTGTCAAGGCGGGGGGCCGAGATGATTTCCTTGTTCAGGCCTGTGTAAAAGGGCGGCTGGGCATCTGAAAAAAACAGGTCAAATCCCATGATTTCCTCTATTTCATGACCCGCATCGGGAATATGTTTTCCTGCGTTGAGTAATGCTTCATGAAGTGCACCGGGTTTTGAGAATGCTCCGGTTAAAATAAGGGGCGGCAGGTCCACTTGGGCATTAATGGTTTTTTTGGTGTTGGCTTCCCGGTCCAGGTGAATGGGAAGGGAGGGAATAACTGCCACTGGTGCTCCTATATTAATAAGCCCACTGGCAAGATAGGGGATATCATTTTTTTCACGGCAACGAAGGACAAGTCTGCCAGCCAGATTCAGGCCCCTGTCAAACCAGGTGTTTAAGAGAGCACCGCCATACACCTCCACGCCAAGGCGTGTCATGGTGTTGTTCTGTAGCTCCGGCATGGGTTTTACTTTAAGACAGGGGCTGTCTGTGTGGCCACCACACAGTTTGATGCCGGTGTCCCATGGCTTAAGGTCTCCGGTGTAAAAGGCAATGATGGCGCTGTCATTGCGAACAACAAAATAACCTGACGCTTTTTGAAGGTGCCATGGCTCTGTTTCCAAAAGCCTTATAAAACCTTTTTTAAGGAGGGCCTCAGCCGCATTGGCCACGGCGTGGAAGGGGGTGGGGGAGGTGTGGAGAAAATGAAAAAGATGTTTGTTGTATGATTCAGTGTCCATGTGGCAAGCCTTTTAAGGAATAAGTTATAAATAACCGCCACGGGCGGACCGTATTCTGATCCGGTTCTGCCCACAACGAGGAACGAAAGAATGTTAGATCTATCTACCT
>JAOZRF010000329.1 GCA_029940245.1 Desulfobacula sp. | reverse complement strand
CAAAAACAAAAGCAGACATAATTGTCTTCTGCGGTGTTCATTTCATGGCTGAAACTGCATTCATTCTTTGTCCTGAAAAAACCATACTTTTACCCAATACTGATGCCGGCTGCCCCATGGCAGATATGGTTGATCCTATTTCGCTTGCGGCAAAAAAAACAGCTCTGGGGAATATCCCCGTTATCACCTATGTAAATTCTTCAGCCGCAGTAAAAGCGGTTTCCGATATCTGCTGTACCTCTGCCAATGTAATAAAGGTTGTCGACAGCATTGACGGCGATGAAATCCTGATGACACCGGATAAAAACCTTGCCCGGTACGCTGCTGCCAACACACACAAAAAAATCCATCTCTGGGAAGGTTACTGCCCTTTTCACAATATCTTAACTGCAAAAGATGTCAAAAAAGCCAGAAAAGATCACCCGAACGCCTGTTTTATCGCTCATCCGGAATGTCCGCCCGAAGTTCTTGCCCTTGCTGACAGCATCCAATCCACTTCAGGAATGATCAAATTTGCAGGTCAGTCTGATCATTTCTCTTTTATCATAGGAACAGAAACAGGATTGCTCTATCCCATCTCAAAAGCATATCCTGAAAAAAAATTCTTTCCTGCTTCTGAAAAAATGGTTTGCAAGGATATGAAAAAAATTACGCTGGAAAATATTTGGGACAGTCTTGAAAATTTAACCGGGCAAATAAAGGTGCCGGAAGATATCAGAAAAAATGCCCTGGGAGCTGTTCAAAAAATGATCGACTTATAAAACAAAACAATATATTAATCAGGTCTGAATAAAAAAAGCAGGCACTGTGAAAAAATCAAGGTGACGGCTTTGGGGGTCTTGAATTAATCCTTTATTCCATTGAATCAAATACTTCATCCGGTATATCAGCGTTGGAATAAAATTTCTGGACATCATCGCAGTCATCTAAAACCTCCATGAAATTGATCATCTGCTCAGCCTCTTTGCCTTCAACCTTGGTCATATTCTGCGGAATCATGGTGATTTCAGCTTCTTCACACTTGATCCCAGCGTCATCAATGGCTTCTTTTACCGTCTCGAAATCTGCTGGTTCACAAATGATCTCAAATGATTCTTCCTCCTCTTTAATATCTTCGGCCCCGGCATCCAAGGCCAATTCCATCAGGGTCTCCTCATCTGAATCCTCTTTGTTGACTATAATAAGCCCTTTTTTATCAAACATCCAGGCAACACACCCGTCTGTTCCTACATTTCCACCGGCTTTACCAAAAGCCTGGCGTATCTCTGCAATGGTTCTGTTTCTATTGTCCGTCAAACATTCCACCAGAACAGCAACCCCGCCGGGGCCATATCCTTCATATAAGATTTCCTCGTAATTAACCCCTTCAAGATCGCCCGTTCCTTTTTTGATCGCTCTTTCAAAGGTGTCCTTGGGCATATTCTCGGATCTGGCTGAAGCCAACGCACTCCTTAATCTTGGATTAGTTTCAGGATCACCTCCGCCCATCCTTGCAGCAACTGTAATTTCCTTTATTATTTTGGTAAAAATCTTACCCCTTTTGGCATCCGTAGCACCTTTTTTATGCTTTATTGTCGACCACTTGCTATGTCCTGACATTTTTGTATATCCTCCTTACTTCTTGCCTTTTGCGATAATATATATTTCTTTACTTTGTTTTCTACAACTCTCCGGTTTAAAAATTTTGCTTTCTTTAAATTTTAATTTAACATTTTTTTGAAACGCATTAAAGTCATTACCCTGAAATATCTTGCAAACAAAATTACCATTTTGAAACAAAAAATCATCTGCAACCTTTAAAGCCATATTGCAAAGTTCAAAAGATCTTAAAGCATCCACGTCTTTTCTTCCGCTTGTTGCAGGAGCCATATCACTTATTATTGAATTAAATCGAGTCTTTTCACCTAAAAAAGATTCATTGGTAAAATTTAGTATATCATCTTCAATTGCAATTACATTTTCAGGCAAACGAATCTCGATTTTTTTTAAATCAATACCAAACACTTTCCCATGATTCCCTACCTGCTTTGCTGCATATAACAGCCATGAACCCGGAGCACATCCAAGATCCAGCACCAGATCATTTTTTTTCAGGACTTGAAATTTATTTTGAATTTCTTCAAGTTTATACACGGATCGAGCCGGGTAGTTCTCCTTTTTTGCCCTTTGCGTCAAATGATCTGCCCATTGATTCCTGCCTGGTTTTTTATTGTTTGGCTTTGTCTTTTTTTTAGCTGCCATTAAAACAATACCTCCATGGCAGTTTTTAGAAAACCGACACTTTCAATGGTCATTCCTTTAATCCTGGATAATTGTTTGATCGCACTGCTGGGAACAAGGCATTTTGTAAATCCCATTTTGGAAGCTTCCTTAATTCTTGATTGAACATGACTCACCGCCCTTATCTCTCCTGTAAGTCCAATCTCTCCGATCAAGGTTGTTTTCTTGTCAATGGGTTTATCCAGAAAACTTGATGCCAGTGCTGCTGCAATGGCAAGATCCACTGCCGGTTCAACGATTCTCACACCTCCTATAACATTCATGAAAATATCAAGACCGGAAAGATTCATCCCAAGTCTTTTTTCCATCACCGCAACAATTAACGCAACCCTGTTATTATCCAGGCCTAAAACAGTTCGCCTTGGTGTTCCAAGGCCTGAACTGGATACAAGGCCTTGAATTTCCACAAGGATGGGCCGTGTGCCTTCCATACACGAGCTCACAACAGAACCCGGTGCAATAGCTGTTCGTTCAGCTAAAAAAACAGCTGACGGATTGGGGACCTCGGTCAAGCCTTTTTCATTCATCTCAAACACACCAATCTCATTTGTGGAACCAAATCTGTTTTTAACGGCCCTTAAAATTCTGAACACATGACTTTTATCCCCTTCAAAATATAAAACAGTATCCACCATGTGCTCCATAATTCTCGGGCCTGCAATGGCTCCAACCTTGGTGACATGACCCACAAGAAAAACAGGAAGACCCGTTGTCTTTGCAAGTTTCATAAACTGCATGGCAGCTTCTCTGATCTGGGTTACAGAGCCTGGAGTTGAAGAGACATCAGGATGAAACACGGTCTGAATGGAATCAATTACCAAAGCATCATAGTGGGTTAGTTCCACCATGGCCAGGATGGAATCCAGATCCGTCTCAGATACCACAAACATGGAAGATCCATGGGAATTCAGGCGTTTACCCCTCATGGAAATCTGCCGAACAGACTCTTCTCCAGATACATAGAGACACTTTTTACCGGAAGCAGATAAACTTGACAACACCTGGAGCATCAATGTGGATTTTCCAATTCCAGGGTCTCCGCCAATCAGAATTAATGTGCCGTCAACAATTCCTCCCCCAAGCACCCGGTCAAATTCCCCCACACCCGTTTTAATCCTGTCGGATTCTTCCGCTTCTACGGAATCAAGCAATACAGGCACGGATAAAAAAGAAGATCTTTTCTTCTTTAACACACCTGAACTCATCTTTTCTTCCACCAAAGTATCCCAGGCTCCGCAATCCGGGCATTTTCCCATCCATTTAGGAGCCTGTCCGCCACAGGACTGGCATCTGAATATAAATTTATCTTTTTTTTGCATTTAATTTTAACCCTGCTTGCCTATTCCTTTATAGAAAAGGAACTATATCATTTTGCATAATCCATATCAAGATTCAGATATGACAAATACTGGGCAATTGCATGTAAAATAAAAAAATCCGTGTCTCAAATAAAGGTTACTATTGCAAAAAGTCCGGCTAATAAAACTGTTATCTCCAGTTTATCAATTATGGTAATTCCGATATGGTTCAGCATAAATTAATTCCTTATCGGCATTTTTAAATTTTCCCAGAACCTCTACAATGTTGCTTTTCCTTTCAAGAAAACATCAGTAATTGTATTTGTATAATTTGATGCTTGAATGTTTATTTCAATGATCTTTGCACCATAGCTTTTTCTATCATTTAGAATTCCTTGAAAAGCCGAGCCAAAGATTTTCC
>JAOZRF010000328.1 GCA_029940245.1 Desulfobacula sp. | reverse complement strand
TCGACAACTCACGCAGGCAGTACAGGCATCGCGTGGTACGTGTATTTCTACGGCGGCAGCGTGATCTTCGACAATAAGCCAAGCACCTACTATGCTCGTGCGGTACGTAGCGGACAGTGATGTATGTAGGTATGTAGGGTCGGGCCAAGCTAAGTGTTTGAATGTGCATGATTATATGCTAAAAAAGGGTCTAAAACTGGGTGAATAATCTCACATTTCGCATCCTCAAAATATTTTTTCTTACATTAATCGCAAAATCTGATGAAAAATCAACTATGTATCTTTAAACTGCCACCAATCCTCCTGAAATCCAGCATAAACAGAGACAGATACTTCCAGAAGTTGATTGACCTGTTTATGAAGAGCAGTAAGTCCTTTGACACTTGATTGTATTTGAACTTTTGCTTGGACAATTTCTGCTAAATGAATATTACGATAAAAATACCTGATATTATTCCAAGTTGGTTTTTTTGAATTCATTCCTTGTGGCAGGATGGGTAGTTTCTCAATATTTTCTCTGGCCATATTCATACGGATCTTTCTTTCAATAAGGGATACCAACATCAGGGCAACAAAATAGAGAAACAACAGGGCTTCAATGCGTGTTTGTTTTTTTACGAATACCGGAGCGACTTCCAAAACAGTTTTTTTGGTATACATGCGTTTTTCAAGATATGGCTGTTTTTTGTACTTTCTTAAGACTTCAGCTGCTTGCAAATCTGTATTGGTGATCAAAGGAAAAATCCCATTGCTTTTAGAGGCCTCAGCGATAGCCTGTTTGTCTAATTCCCATTCAATGCTGTATGTAAATGACCACTTGTTTTTATAAACAGTATTAAGACCCGGCCTGCCGGGTGAAACCTTCACTTTTATTTGTTTACGATCAACAACAATTTTGCACTTAACAAAACTGTTGGTATCCCTGCAAACTTTATCAACAGCAATTTTAATTTGTTTTTGGGTTTTTAAACGACATCGGTTCAGTTTCTGAGATAGTTCTTCCAAAGCAGCCTGAGTTTTTTCAATTTTTTTCTGTCTCCTTTTCATATCCTCCTGTTCTTTTGAACTGCTGTGGACCCACAGGATACGGAACCCTTCCCGGGTTTTACCGGATTCATAAGTTTTGTATTTAACTGCTTTGTTTTTTTTGCGGGAGTCTGCAACCTCAAAAGCTTCTGCCCATTGGACAGGGTTGCTTTTCAAGTAGTTGATAAACGGTTTTAAATAATTTCTATCCCTGGGAACTATGGTAATGAAAAAGCCGTGGTTTTCGGCAATATGGGTAAGATTTTTTTCGCTGCACAATTTGCAATCAGCAACATAAATAAAATCCTCCCTGTCCAACAGGCTGCGAAGCCCATTCCAATTGGGTATATGTGTAATGTCATCATTGGTATTGCCGTCAAAAAGACTAAAACTAAGTGGAACATGTCCATCAGCAGTGATATTTAAACCGAAAACAAGCTGCTTGCAGTCTGGACGAAAGTCCTTGTTGTGACCGTGTTTAAGTTTAACAGCTCCCGGCTCATCATTTTCGTACAGACCTTTAAAAGTAATACTGGTGCTGTCATTATGGATCTCGTCTGTGTGGAGTTGATGGACTCTCATGGCATTACATGACAGTTGTGTCATTAAGCTGTGGCGGTCAGCCTTAAAAAGGGCTGAAAGTGCCCGGGCAAATCGATCGTCATTAAACAAATCAGCCTTGAGAGATTCATTGACCAGCCCATCAGAGTATTTAGATAGCCATTCACTGACCTTGTATAAAGGTTTATTGTCACAGATGATATTGGCTGTCAACAGACATAAGCTTTCTGCATATTCAATTAGACAATCAGTTGAAGAAGGCACATGCATTTTAAATAAACCATACAGATCAAGAGCGTCCATGTAATGCTTTACCATAGGCAAAACATCCAGTTGTTTAAATCTTGCCTCGATTTGTTCCATAATATTTTTTTCAGTTGATTAGTTTTCTTGATTTATCGTATGGCCGGTTAACTTCTTTCTAAAATCTTTTACCAGAGGATATCCATACACGGTTTTTATACTTTTTTTAGCTCTGCCAGCCTTGGCATTTAGGCCTCGTCCAGTAGTTTTTCCAAGCGAAATCCAGTTGGCAGCCTGATAACAGATGCCTTTAAAACGACTGTCATCCACAATAGTTTCAAGCCAGTAAATGGGATGGTGGTAAATGTTTTGCCAATCATCAGAAATGATTCTGGCGCATCTGGACAGTAAATGTGATGCCAGATAAGGAACTTGAATCCAGGGTGCAATTAAAAACCTGGTATTGTAAGCCAGCAGATGCAGATTGTTTTTACGCTCTCGGGGTCCCCATCCAATAAAGTGGTCTCGACTGGCCAAATGCCATGCTGCTGATGAAAAGGCAAAACAGGCTATAGGACGATCCTTTAAATAAGCAATATACTTCAGGTGCTCTCCAACAGGCTGGCTATAGCCCAGATAATGATATTGCTCAATAAGGCTGTTAAACAGTTTCTCATGTACGGTGCGGCGAACTTGCTGTATGGTTAAAGGAATAATTTGTTTCAACGGGATTGCAACAGGATTTGTGTCGACAGGAATATTCTCAGGTTTTTTGCGATGCAAAAGAGGGTTTGGGGGAGTGTACTTCCTGGCAGGAAGTACAAGGTGTCCTTGCCTTTCAAGGTGCAGTAGCAGTCCGCGGCATATCATATCTTTTAACTGCCCGTTTATTTGAGTCCAGTTCCAGCTGCGGCAAATTTCCCTGGAAAGTGCATATCGGCTATAACCCGGATTTTTATCAATAAGTTGCCTGATATAGGTGATATCCTGGGATTTTATTTGACGATTGCGATATGTAAATATATGGGCCATGTATTAAATATAGCCCAAAGCGTTCTTGAACGCAAGCGAAAAAAGAGTATGGTTAGATTTGTGATATTATATCTCGATAAAAAATAATTTTTTTGTTATCGAAAGTTTGGGAATTTTTAATCCTGAAAATTTACATCAGCAGGGTGCGAAATGTGAGAATAATGGCAATTTGGGTATTAAAAAACCAGCTATAGAGAAAACAGATGGCACGCGCTAAACGACATTATATCCCCGGACAGATTTGGCATATTACGCACAGACGTCACAAGAGGGATTTTCTGCTCGGATTTGTGCGGGATCGGCGGAATTTTCTTCAGTGGCTGTTGGAGGCCAAAAGGCGGTATGGACTGGTGATCCTGAATTATATTGTTACCTCGAATCATATACATTTACTGGTAGTTGATGATAGTGACCGTGAAGTAATCCCAAAATCGATACAGCTTATTGCAGGCCGTACCGGTCAGGAATATAACCAGAGAAAGAATCGGAAAGGTGCATATTGGGAGGATCGCTACCATGCGACAGCAATAGAAAGTGGAGAGCATTTGCTGCGCTGTATAATATATATTGATTTAAACATGACCAGGGCAGGCAAGGTTCATCATCCAGAAGAATGGCATCACAGTGGATATCGAGAAATCCAGCAGCCACGCAGAAAACATGCATTAATAGCCTATGACCGATTGCAGGCGTTAGCCGGCTTTAACAGCTACGAGGCGTTCAGGATGCAACATAAGGCTTGGGTTTCGGATGCAATAAGCAATGCAGGAACTGAACGGGACAGCAAATGGACGAGGAGCATTGCGGTTGGAAGCAAGGAATTTGTTGAACAAACAAAAGCAGAGCTTGGCATTCAGGCAAAAGGGCGAAAGGTATCGGGGCGGGGAGATGTTTTTCAGCTGCGTGAATCAGTGGTTGCGTATAATGTTGATTCGGGCACTAAAAACAACGTGATAGAGCCGCAAAACGCCTATTTTTGGAATAAAGATGAAGTAATTGCAATAAGATAGCTTGGCCCGACCCCAAGCTACAAGCTAAAGAACAAACACCAAAGGTATCTTTTGTCCTTGCATTTTCACTAAATAGTAAATATATTAAATAAGAACAATGTTCTTACGGAGGCTACTATGATAAAACATTTACAGAAAATTGGGAAT
>JAOZRF010000327.1 GCA_029940245.1 Desulfobacula sp. | reverse complement strand
GCGATTCTTCTCTCTAATTGAAGTGCAATATTCTCTGCAACGAGCTGGGCATCAATTTCTGGACGCCTTACCTCCTTGATATCTATCATCACTGCAGGCTTAAGCATTTTCTCAAGTTCTTTTTTAAGAAGTGCAATCTCTGAGCCTTTTTTCCCGATAATAATACCAGGTCTTGCTGCAAACACTCTAAGTCGAATCTGTTTAGAAAACCGTTCTATCTCTATTTTAGAAATACCAGCATGATAGAGTTTCTTTTTCAAAAACTTTCTGACTCTGAAATCTTCTTCAACAAAAGAGGCATAATCTTTGTCTGCATACCATCTGGAATCCCAGGTCCTGATGATGCCTAATCTCAAACTGGTAGGATGTACTTTCTGGCCCAAGCTTATTTCCTCCTATTGTCAATATCTTCAACAATTACTGTTAAATGGCTACTTCTTTTCAAAATTCTGGCTGCTCTTCCCCGGGCTCTCGGTCTGAACCGTTTCATAGTAGGGCCATGGTCAACAAAAATATTTTTAACAACCAGCTTATCCACATCAAGCTCATTGTTATGCTCAGCATTAGCTACAGCCGACTGCAAAGTTTTATAAATAATTCCTGCAGCCTTGAGCGGCATAAATTTTAAAAGAGTCAGAGCTTGTTCGGCATTTTTACCTTTTACTTCAACAATGGGCAACCGAAGTTTTAATGGCGAAATTCTTGTATGTCTTGTAGTTGCTTTAACTTCCATATCAATATCCTTTAATCGAACAAGAGATTATCTCTTGGATTTTTTATCTCCTGCATGACCCCAAAATGTTCTTGTAGGTGAAAACTCACCCAGCTTATGACCGACCATATTTTCTGAAACAAAGACGGGTATAAATTTTTTACCATTATGTACAGCAAATGTCACACCTACCATTTCAGGAAATATTGTAGATCTACGTGACCAGGTTTTGATAACTTTGTTGCGTGTAGACTTACCTGCTTCCAAAACTTTTTTAAAAAGATGGGGTGCAATGTAAGGTCCTTTTTTCAATGATCTTGGCATAATTTATCACCTATTTATTTTTACCTATTTTCTCTTGGCTCTTCTTTTAACAATATATTGATCGGTTCTGGCATTATTTCTGGTTCTCTTGCCTTTTGCCGGCACACCCCAGGGTGAACAAGGCTGTCTGCCGCCTGATGATCTTCCTTCACCACCACCCATAGGATGATCAACCGGATTCATGGCCACACCACGAACTGAGGGTCTTTGACCCATCCACCTGGATCGACCCGCTTTACCGATCTTTACGTCACCATGTTTCTCATTACCCACTCTACCGACGGTGGCTTTACATTTCAGATGAATCATTCTAACCTCACCTGAAGGCAAGAGAACCTGAGCATAGGTTCCTTCTTTTGCCATAAGCCGTGCATAAGCACCGGCACTTCTGACAATCTGCCCGCCTTTATCCTGTTTCAATTCAATATTATGAATTCTTGTACCCAAAGGTATATTTTCAAGGGCCATACAATTACCAGGTTTAATGTCTGCCTCTGATCCTGTTTCCAGAATATCACCGACTTTGACCTCCAACGGTGCCAAAATATATCTTTTCTCACCATCTGCATAAACTAGAAGGGCAATCCTCGCACTTCTGTTCGGATCATACTCAATGGCTGATACCTTTGCTGGAATACCATCTTTATCTCTTTTGAAATCAATAATACGATACTTCTTTTTTGCTCCGCCACCTCTATGTCTAGCAGTAATTCTTCCGTTAGAATTTCGACCGGATCGCTTATTTAACTTTTTAGTGAGTTGTCTTTCAGGATTGGTTTTGGTAATTTCTTCAAAAGAAAGGTATTCCTGAGAGCGTCGTCCGGGAGATGTCGGTTTTGTCTTAATTATTGTTGACATATATATACCTCTTTAAACACCTTCAAAAAAATCAATTCTTTGTCCTGGCATCAGCGTAACTATAGCTTTTTTCCAGTCTTTTCTTTTGCCAATAATTCTGCCACGCTGTTTTACTTTTCCTTTTACCTGGATGGTTCTGACCTGCTTAACCTTGGTATTGAAGCTTTTCTCAACAGCGTTTTTAATTTCAACCCGATTTGCGCGTTTATTAACTTTGAGTGTCACCTGGTTGTTCGATTCTTTTTGAAGAGTAGTTTTTTCTGTAACTACAGGACCTCTAATAATATCATACTGTTCCATTTTAGTTCAACCTCCCTTCGATATTTTTAATGGTGGATTCTACTAAAAGAAGGTTTTTAAATTTTAAAATATCATACACGTTGAGACCCTCTGTTTTTATTACTTTAACATCTGGAATATTCCTGGAAGAAAGCAAAAGGTTTGCTTCTTCTGCATCAGAAACAATCAATAGGTCAGAAAGGTCTAATGCGTTGAGCACATTGACAAATTCCCTGGTTTTGATGGTTTCAAGGTTGAAATCGTCAATTATATAAATGGTATTATCCTCAACCTTTGAGCTTAACGCCATTTTCAGGGCAAGTTTTTTTACTTTTTTGGGTACCTTGACGGCATAAGATCGCTGGTTTGGCCCAAAAATCACTCCACCACCTTTTCTCAAAGGTGATTTGATACTGCCGGCACGTGCATTACCTGTACCTTTCTGTCTAAACAGCTTTCTAGTACTACCACTCACCATCCCCCTGGTCTTACACGCAGCAGTCCCTTCTCGTTTTGCAACAAGCTGGGAATGAACAACCTGGTGAAGAACACTTTTTTTGATGGGTGTATTAAAAATCTCGTCCGAAAGCTGCGTTTCAGACACTTTTTTACCTGCACTGTTTAATACATCTACAGTAGCCATATTCTTCCTCATAAATTTTGATCAGCTATGCATCACTGCGATAAAGTGGCAATACCCATAGCCGCATTTAAATCTTACATTAAGTTGTCAGATGTGACCATTTGAGTGTAAGAAACATCTTAGAAACAATTTCTCATTACTTCTCAAATTTCAACAATTAAATCCCACTACTTTTTATCAGTCTTTTTCACTTCCAATATTCCTGTCTTAAAGCCAGGCACTGGGCCTTTAACCAACAGGAGGTTATCTTCATGCCTAATGTCCACAATTGTGAGATTTTTTACAGTCTTTCTGTCTGTTCCCATGTGACCAGGCATTTTCTTTCCTTTAATAACCCTTGCAGGCCAGGCGCTGTTTCCGATCGAACCTGGTTTTCGATGATTTCTACAACCATGTGTTTCAGGACCGCGGCTAAATCCATGCCGTTTAATCGTTCCCTGGAAACCGCGTCCTTTTGATATTCCGGATATATTCACTTTATCACCAACAGCAAATATATCAATCCCGATGGTAGCACCCGCTTCAATACTTTCAGAACCATCGATTATGAACTCTCGTAAAACACCAAATCCCTTATCACTAGTTTTTTTTAAATGTCCTGCCATGGGTTTATTCAATTTTTCAATCGGTTTTTCATCAAATCCCAGTTGAAGGGCATTATACCCATCGATTTCTTTGGTTTTAACCTGGGTAACAACACATGGTCCGACTTGCAAAACTGTAACAGGAACAAGCTTTCCATCTGCGGAAAAGACGTTGGTCATTCCGATTTTTTTTCCAAGTAATGCACTCATATTTGGTTCCTGTTATTGAGCTATAATTTAATTTCCACATCCACTCCCGGCGAAAGATCAAGCTTCATCAGCGCATCAACTGTCTGCTGGGTTGGTTCTATAATATCCATCATTCTTTTATGCGTTCTGATTTCAAATTGTTCCCGTGATTTTTTATTAACATGGGGAGAACGCAATACAGTAAACTTATTTATCCGTGTCGGAAGGGGTACCGGCCCAACAATTTTTGCACCTGTTTTCCTTGCGGTATCAACTATATCTACTGAAGATTGATCAAGAAGTTTATGATCATATGCTTTCAGCCTGATCCTTATTTTAGTTTTCAACATGATAGAAGTGATCTTCCTAACTTATTCTACAATTTCACCGATAACACCGGCACCAACAGTACGTCCACCTTCCCTGATTG
>JAOZRF010000326.1 GCA_029940245.1 Desulfobacula sp. | reverse complement strand
CCCATAATAATCTCATCAAATCTTGACAAAATGTATGGCTTGAGTATAGACATAAGATATGGATAGAACATACAAGGAAATATTAAGTCAATGCATTGGCTTTGAATGGGACAAAGGGAATATTGATAAAAACTGGCTGAAACACGAAGTCAGTCCCGCAGAATGCGAACAAATCTTTTTCAATCAGCCTTTGGTAATTCAAGACGACATGACACACTCAAAGACTGAAAAAAGATTTTATGCGCTTGGGAGAACAGATTCAAGAAGAGCTTTATTTATTGCATTTACAGTCCGAAATAGTTTTATTCGTGTCATTTCAGCAAGAGATATGAGTCGTAAAGAAAGAGAGGTCTATAACAATGAGTAAGCAAATACCTAAATTTAAGAACGAAGATGAAGAAAGAGAGTTTTGGGCTACCCACGACTCAACTGAGTATATGAATTGGAATCGCACAGAAAGAATCACATTCTCAAACCTTAAGCCTTCCGTAAAAAAAATATCACTTCGCCTTCCAGAATCGATGTTAGAAGAACTTAAGCTTTTGGCAAACAAAAGAGATGTTCCGTACCAATCTCTTTTGAAAATATTTCTTGCTGAACGTATAGAAAAAGAGCTTGGGGTACATTGAAGTTGTGAGCCGGCCAATAATCCCGCGCAACTTGAGACATGCCTTTAGCGCGTGCAATGTCGCCAAGAGCTTTTGCTATGAATGTTGCATCACCATTTGCTTCTTCAAGGCAAGCTTCAAGATATGCAGCCATTTCTTCAGGGTTGCGGAGATGCTCAGCAACGTCATACCGAGTGGTTTTTGTCTTTGCCATGATTACGCCTGTAATTCTTTTGCTAAACGTTGAGCAGTTCGTAAAAATTATAATGGAGAGTGTTTTGAGATGGATCAACAGGAAACAGTTGGATTGTCAAACCACACTCTCCATTATATTTGATTCAACATAATGTCGATTATGGCGAGTTCTCCATAATCGACACACCATGGCCAGCATGCTCCTTGAAGATGCAAAGCCCTGTAATTGTAATTCCTTTATAAACTCTTGCCTTTAAAAACCTGGTTACCCTTTTGGCCTTAAGGCCCACTCAAAAATAACTTTACTTAATGTCTCAGGTTCCCTTTACATCTTACTTAATTCAAATGAGGTTACATCCCCATCACCTCCATCTATTGCTCCTGTCACAACTTGATCTGTGAGGCTGTTTATAGTACCGGTATAATAAAGAGGAATAGGATCGCCAGGGGTTAAAAGGTTTCCGCTTGCAGAAAAAGTACCACCCCCCCAACTGCCGGTGAAGGTTCCAGACACATCAGAACCATTTGCTGTTCCCGTAACATCAATACTAAGCGTGCCATCAGGATTAAAAGTGGCGACAATATTTAAAATCCAAAAAATCTCATCATCTGTCCCTTCATCCGTTATAAATGTATCCGTCGCACCATAGATGGCTTTAGTAATCTGGACGGCAGGCTCTATGGTTGTCAAAAGGACAGTTGTATCAGCCTCGTTACCTAAAGAATCCGTCACGCCGACTATCACGGAATGACTGCCTGCAACCGCTGAAACAAACAAAAATTCAAACGCCTCATTACCTGAGTCAAATAAAATTTGGTTGTCTGAAGATGTGGCACCATAGGAAAGGATAGCGTTTGTCATAGGCGTTGCTGTAACAGAAAACATAGGAATTAAATTTGTTGCAGTACAACTTACTGTGACTTCTTCATCAATCTCCGGAGAATAATTTGAGGGTGTGCATGATATGGAATAAACAACATCTGCAGGAGCTGTCTCTACTTTTTTTACAGCCAATTGTTCATTAATAGTAATTACAGGATTATCATCAGGGGTAGTCTCTATATTACCATCACTATCAACCATGGTAAGATCCCAGTCTCCTTCCGGAACCCAGAATGTAAAATCGTCATCATCAAAATCCTCATCATCATATAAAACATCCGGCATAATCCCAAGGATGTCCGGAACTGAACCTGTTGCCTCTTCAAACACAACCAGAGAACTTGATGGTTCATCATCTCCTGATAACACCTCTGTTTTTGCTGCATAATCTTTAATATGAACTGCACCGGCGCCTACGGATAACTGTGGATCATTAATGTTGTTGGTCAAGGAGACAACATCATCCAAAGAACCGGTCTTTGGCTTTGCATTGAAGATATAGTTGCTTGTATTCTTTACTACATCCGGGAAAAAGGTGCTAACAAGAGACCCGCCGGGAATCTTTCCTAAAATATTGTTACTTGTAATATCCGATATCACCTGATCTTTAATTGCTCCAGTATCACCATTGAGAATATTTTTTGCGTAATCATAATATTTCCCAGCCTTACCAGCATAATCAAAGGCCATTGTAACTCCTTTTGCCGGAGGGATATATTTTACGACCTCTACAATGATATCTTTAGTGGTGTTAATGGCCTGAACTCCCACCATGTGTGCGACGTGATTTTTACCTGCATAATTAAGAGATGCACTGGAATTGTAGACCGGGGTCTCATCACTATTCTCAACAGTGTCAGTGAGATGCTTATGTATCCAATAGGTTTTGACATCCATGTCGCCATTTTTCAGTTTTGCCAACCACTCGTTAAGGTCATTTGCTCCATACTGGTAATTGGTTCCCTTAATTGCGTCCCATACAAATTCGTACTCCTTTTTACCATTCTGATCAGTTACGTCTTGATCTATCATCCAGTTTACAGTCTTTATGATATTTTCTCTGGACGTAGACCCCCAACCCGTAAAATTTGCCAGTTTAGAACCAAAGGTTTTTTTTTTCAGAACAATTTCAGAATACAACAAAGCCATACTCTTAGCCGGTGCAACCGTTGAACCCATACCAAGTTGCTGAAGGGCAGCATCCAGATCAGCCTGCATAGCAATCAATTCCTCTATCTTCAACGCAAGCTCGTCAACGGGCTGGTCACTTAAGTCATTTTCCGAATCAAACATAGGGTTTGTATAACCCTGGGAAAGGATTTCAAAAGCATCGTATTTTATTATTTCCTCTTTAACTGCATATTCCATTATGGTATCAGCGGCCGCCTTGTTTTTTTGCTCCATAGTCAGAACATCCAGTGATAATGGTATCTCATCGACATAATTAACCCAGAAACCTTCACCCGGAGCTATGGAGGAAAGTACGTCAAAGCCATGAGATCCGGCATAGGCCCCTGATGTTGTTTCACCCGGCAGATATACTGCCCACTTGCTGCCGACCCACTTCCAGACACTTGCAAACTTTGTTGAATCAGAAAATATGGAGCCGACATTTATGGAGCTATCTGTTTTGGAACCTTTAAGATTCCAGCCTTGCGTCAGCGATATTGTGTCTAAGTCAACCTCGGTGTCGGTGAGGGTGACACTCTGAATTCCAGTGCTGTTGACCCAGAATCCCTCACCCGGGCTGATGGTCATAAGTTCGGCAAAGCCCTTAGCTTCGGCATAAGTGGCACCGCCTTCATCCTGACCAGGCAGATAGACTGCCCAGCTATTGCTATCGCTTTCCCACTTCCAGACACTGGCAAAATTGTCAGCGTTGGAGAATTTATCAGCATCAGCCACTGTGATGGCAATCCTTGAACTGAGCAGATTCCAACCATTCTGTGTTGAAATAGTAGCTGCGCCGGCCCCTACAGTAAAAATCAATAAAAACATAGCAAAAAAACAGATTGTCCGTGAAAACTTTTCATTAAAAATGTGCATACCTTTCCTTTTGTTCCTTTTGTTAAAAAATTACAACACTTCACTACTTAACTTTTTTTTAATACAAACAAATTTATTTCAAAGCACAATAACATTTGTACTTTTTGTCTACAATTCTGATAGAGCAGTGTCAGCGCGATCAGACGGCATCCTATATGTCCTGCCCCAAAACTATGGTTATCTTGTTCCAAATCCACATTTTTTAAGATATCAATGAAATTGAAAAAATAGATAGATTACCAAGGACATGGATAGTGATGGGCGATATCAAGGAGGATAAATAAATGT
>JAOZRF010000013.1 GCA_029940245.1 Desulfobacula sp. | reverse complement strand
ACACCTGATTGTCCAGAGCTCTCATCCTGAAAGTCAATTCCCAGTGTGCAGGTCCTGTGGTCATATTAAAGGCTGCAGGAACAAAAATAACTTTGGCACCTTCAAGTGCCATCAATCGGATTAATTCAGGAAAACGGATATCATAACAGATGATCACACCTATTTTGCCAAACTCAGTGTCAACAATTGTGATATTACTGCCACTGGACAGAGTATCAGACTCCTTAAATTGCTGCCCTCCGGCAATATCAATATCAAACAGATGAATTTTTCGATGCTTGCCTATCAGCACTCCCTTCCTGTTAAAGATATAACAGGTATTATAAACTTTCCCGTCATCAAGTTCCGGTATTGATCCTCCGACAATATAACACCCATAAAGATTCGCTAGCTCAGACAACATCTGCCAGGCTTCCCCCCCCTCCTCTTCAGCATATTCCAGGAAAAGCGATGTGTCATATGGACAATTAAATATTTCCGGCAGGCAGATAATATCTGCATTTTTCTGTTTTGCAATTTTGCACCAGTCCCGAACATATTGGTAATTCACAGTTTTATCCTTACCAACCGGCATTTGAAATTGGGCAACTATCATAATTTTCCCCTATTTTTAGATTTTATCATACCTGTATTGTCATTTTTATTCCTGCTCTTTTATAATTTATATATCCCTTATTTCATAAATTTACAATCGGTCACCAACAAATTGAAAAAAGAAATTTTGACAACCCCATTAATTAAATTTATCTTTAATTCCAATTAGATGAACACAGGAATACTGGATATTCACACTGCTCAAGAGAACTCTCCTGTGTTCATGTTTTCTACACCATGATAATAATATATTTAAGGCACCAGGCCCACACGTTTATTAAAGTCAATAATCAGTTCATCAATGGCATCAACCTGATCAAACATGGAATACCAGTAATTGTCATGATCATACCACTGATTGTTCAGTTCTTCCACATCACGTCCCTGCTGTTCTATCCAGGTATAGTATTTAAGATTGTGTATGGCTTTTCTATCGTAATAGGACAGCTCTTTTGTATGGTCAATGGTAATGGAGCTGATGAGCTCCATATCTTTCTGGGCATTATTGTCGGTGTATGCCCCCCGTTCCTGTTCAAGTTCATTGAGCCTTGAAGCGTATAGCTGCATGGAGTCCGTTGCAATGGAAACCACGTAATCATCCTCGGTGAGTTCATTATATTTTGCAAACTTGATGGCAGCAATCATGTTGCCGATCCCTGAAATCCCCAGAAGATCCAATTTTTCCACAAGGTGTGGATCTAACCCACTTTTTACCAGGGCCTGCCTTCCTTTGGGCTCATTGAACAGACGTAATGCCCTCATAGGCGCCTCATCATCCACAGCCGCCACAAAATCGGTTTCTTTGAGATCATGAACCCAGGGCACATGTTTATCGCCAATGCCTTCGATGCGGTGGGCACCGAACCCATTATTGAGAAGTGTGGGACACTGGAGGGCTTCTGCTGCCACGATCTTTGAGCGCGAAAATTTTTGTTTCAGATAATACCCCGCTCCCAGGGTTCCACCGGAACCCGATGAGGAGACATATCCTGCAAACCGTTTACCCGGTGTCAGATAGTGTTTCAAAAGTGTTTCAATGGCATTTCCGGTCACGGTATAATGCCACATGGGGTTACCCATTTCATCAAACTGGTTGAAAATTCTTAAATCTTCTCCAGAACTTTTAAGTTCCCAGCATTTGTCAAAAATTTCTTTGACATTGGATTCACAACCCGGGGTTGCAATGACCTGACCCGCTATTTTGCTCAGCCATTCAAAGCGTTCCTTTGACATTTCCTCGGGCAAAATGGCGATGGCATTGCATGCCAGAAGCGCTGATATATAGGCACCGCCGCGGCAATAGTTTCCTGTGGACGGCCAGACTGCCTTTGTCTTTTCAGGATCAAACTGGCCTGTTACAAGGCTCGGAGCAAGGCAGCCGTATGTAGCCCCGACCTTATGAGCACCTGTAGGGAACCAGCGGCCGGCCAGCATGATGATATTGGCCCGACACCCGGTAAGTTCCGGGGGTAGAACAAAATGATTAACGCCACCGAAAAGCCCACCGAAATCTTTAGACTCATTGTTCCAGGTAATCCGGTAAAGGTTTGCCGAATGGACATCCCAGAGCCCGATGGATTTGAGCTGGTCTTTTATTTTTACCGGAACAGTATCCGGATTTTTCATCATACCGAATGTGGGCAGGGTAATCCCTTTTTTCCGGCAATAGGCAATGTTTTTTTTAAGTGTCTTGGAATGAATAGTTAAATCAATCACGGGTCAATCCTTTTTATAAAATGTCATCAACGGAGGAAATCAAGGTTTCAGGCAAACAAATACCTAAGCTTGCTGATGCAATGTCTTTTAAACCGTTCCCTGTGGTTAGAACCACAATAAACGCCTCGGGATCCAGCCCGGGGGCAGATTTTAAAAATCCTGCAAATGCTGCAGCACCAGCAGGTTCAGTGAAAAGGCCAGTGGTGCTGGAAAGATTGGCCTGGGCCTGAATGATTTCGTCATCCGACACAGTCATGACCTCTCCTTCGTACTCTTTTATCTGGGCCAGGGCATGAATCCCGTTTCGAGGTACGTCGACGCAGATAGAATCCGCCACTGTGGCGGTGGGAATATTTTCAAATTTCCCGGTGGTATATGCCCTGAAAAGGGCATCAGACGTTTTGGCCTGTACCCCTACAATTTTTGGCATCTTTTCGATAAGTCCCAGCTGTTTCAAATCCCGAAACCCTTTATAAACACCTGAAAGAATACATCCGTCTCCTATGGAAACAAACAAGGTATCCGGTACCTTTCCCAGTTGCTTGAACACTTCCAGGGACACGGTCTTTTTGCCTTCAATGGTCATGGGGTTATAGGCAGTGTTGCGGCTCATACCGCCTTTTTTCTGTGAATATGCCAGAGAAATATCATAGGCCATATCATAGGTGCCATCCACCCGGAAAACCTGAGCCCCATACTGGAGTGCCTGGACAAGCTTTGCCTCTGGAGCTGTTTTTGGTAAAAACAGGGTGATGGTCTGACCGGCGGCTGCACCGATTCCGGCCATGGATGAACCGGCATTGCCCGTGGACGCCAGGGCAATATCATTAATATTGAATTTTTTTGCAAAAGCTGAAACAAGAAACGAGGCCCTGTCCTTGAAAGAGGAGGTTGGGTTTGAACCATCATCCTTGATAAACAGATTTTTGAACCCGGTTTTCTGCCTCAAATTTGCAGGTTCCCACAAAGGGGTATTGCCCACAGGTGAGGGTGGAAAATACTTTTGTTCTACGGGGAGCAGATCTAAACTGGTAAAATTTTCATCGCTGCTGCCGCTCAATTTCACCTCCAGAACACCTGAAAGGGGCTGGTCGGGTTGTTGGCTTTTTAAACAGTCCGGACACAGGGTCAATTCCGGCACTATATCAAATATTTTATTGCAGATACTACAACAATAGTGAAACTCCATGGTTTTTTCTCCGATTTATTTAGTCACCTCCAAAAACCGCAGGTACTGCAACCTTTTTAAATGCTTTTTTCAGCAGCGGTCAGGGTTAGGAAATAACTTATTTTTCACTGTCTATCAGGCTGTTTCAGAAGTCTTATAAGTGCATTTATCGGGTGTTATTTTATTGTTGCCAACCAGCCTTTGTCCAGGCCATAGGGGTGTTGTAACTGCAAAAATTATAATTGTCAAACTGCTTTTGTCGCTGCCATGGCTGACGTATGAAATAATTTAAGCTATCTTGTCATATTGATTTTCCACTTCAGACTAAGCTGGATCAATCAAAAAAGCATTTGACAAAATAATCTCTTTAAATATAGTATCTTGAAAATAGACTGAGCGCTCGATCAGTTTTCTTAAATTGTCGGGTGACGTCAGGAGTAAAAATCATAAGCAAAAACAAAATAATGTATAATACATAAGGAGGTGTCGGGTGGATTTTGACCTTACCAAAGAACAGGAAATGATCCGTAAGGAAGTCAGAAAATTTGCACAAAAAGAGATCGCACCCATTGCAGGAGAGCTTGATGAAAAAGAAGAATTTTCTGCTGAGCTGACCCGAAAAATGGGGGAAATAGGTCTTTTTGGCATGTTTGTTTCAGAAAAGTATGGCGGTCAGGAAATGGATTATATTTCATACATTATCGGCGTTGAAGAAGTTGCCAGGATTGACGGCTCCCAGGCTGCCACCATTGCAGCTGGCAATTCCCTTGGCATAGGCCCGATCTACTATTTTGGAACTGAGGCACAAAAACAAAAATACCTGCCCAGACTTTGTTCAGGAAAAGGCCTGTGGGGATTTGGACTCACAGAACCCACGGCCGGGTCTGATGCCGGCGGCAGTAAAACAACTGCTGTGCTGGATGGAGATGAATGGGTCATTAACGGCTCAAAAATATTCATCACCAATGCTGCCTGTGACATGACCATGGGCGTTACTGTTCAGGCCATCACAGGTACAAGGGACAGTGGCAAACCTGAATATTCCTGTATCCTTGTTGAGGCCGGAACAAAGGGATTTAAAGCCGTCCCCATGCACAAAAAACTGATGTGGCGATCCTCCAATACGGCAGAACTCTATTTTGATGATGTGAGAGTTCCAAAAGAAAATATTCTGGGGGAAAAAGGGGATGGGTTCCACCAGATGCTGGCAACCCTTGACGGGGGAAGGCTTTCCATCGGTGCCATGGGACTTGGTGGTGCCCAGGGAGCCTATGATCTTGCCTTAAAATATGCAAAAGAAAGAAAACAGTTTGGCCAGCCCATTTCAAAATTCCAGGCCATCGCATTCAAGCTTGCCGATAGTGCCATGGAAATAGAGTGTGCCAGAAATCTTTTATACAAAGCCTGCTGGCTGAAAAGCAATAAACGGCCCTATGAAAAAGAGGCTGCAATGGGTAAGCTCTATTGTTCTGAAGTCATGTCCAGGGTGGCGGATCATGCCGTCCAGATCCATGGCGGATATGGCCTTATGAAAGAATATAATGTGGAAAGATTTTACCGGGATCAGAAACTGTTAGAAATAGGTGAAGGAACCTCGGAAGTTCAGCGCATTGTAATTTCAAGACATATTGGCTGCTGATATAAAGGAAAGGAACAGACTTCCAGGAGAAAACCATGCGCACAAACCATAAAAACAACGATAATAGCGGTAACAACGAAAATGATCCCATATTGCTGAAAGAAGAAAAAAATAAGAGCATCATTCTGACCATGAACAGACCCAGGGTGATGAACTGCCTGAATTTTGACCTCTTATATGCCATTAAAAATGAAATTGATGAACTTCAATACAGGACAGATATCAGGACTGTGATCATTACTGGTGCCGGAGAAAAATCCTTTTGTGCAGGCGCTGATTTAAAGGAAAGGGCAGGCTTAACTCCGGATGAGGTGAAACGATTTATCATCACCATAAGAAATCTTCTGACCGCAATTCAAAATCTTCCCATTCCCGTGATTTCCGCCGTGAATGGAATCGCCCTTGGCGGTGGTACGGAAGTGGCGCTGGCCTCGGATATCCGCATCGCCTCAGAAACGGCCGGCATGGGATTAACTGAAGCAAGGCTTGCCATAATCCCTGGAGGGGGCGGCACCCAGCGTCTGCCGCGGATCATCGGGGTGGCAAAGGCAAAGGAATTGATTTTTACAGGACGAAGGGTGGATGCAAAAGAAGCCCTTGATATAGGCCTTGTGAACCAGGTAACATCACCTGAAACTCTTCTGGATGAGTGCATGAAAATGGCAGACATGATCAAAGAGACCGGCCCCATTGCCGTTGAGATGGCAAAATATGCCATAGACAAAGGCATTGAAACCGACCTTGCCACAGGACTTGCCATTGAATCCAATGCTTACCGGGTAACTATCCCCACGGAAGACAGAATCGAAGGCCTGAAAGCGTTTAAAGAGAAAAGAAAACCCGTTTATAAAGGAAGATAAAAATACCCATGACAGAGAATAAAACTTTTTGGAAAGCTGAAGAAGAAAAACTGGAAGAGCGGAGACAGGAGGCGATCTGTTCCGGCGGCCAGAAAGCCATAGACACCCTTGCCAAAAGAGGCAAACTGCCTGTAAGAGAATTGATCGCAGACCTGATTGATCCTGATACCCAATTTTTTGAACTCTCCACTTTAGCAGGGTTTGGCGTGGAATATCCCGGGGTTAAAGATGTGCATTGTGCAGGTATTGTAACGGGCATTGGAAAAATCCATGGCAACTGGACCATGATCATGGCCAATGACAGCCGTGTCAAAGCGGGCACTTATTTTCCCATCACCCTTAAAAAACACATGAGGGCCCAGGCTATTGCTGAAAAAAACGGGCTCAACTGCCTTTATATAGCTGATTCAGGAGGTGTTTTCCTCCCCATGCAGGCCGATGTATTTCCTGATGATCAGCATTTCGGGTCTATCTTTTATAATATGGCAAGGATGTCTGCCAAAGGACTTCGCCAGGTCACCATCAGTACAGGCGGCAATACGGCAGGAGGTGCTTATATTGTTTTCATGGCCTGTGAATCCATCATGATTGACAAGCAGTCTTTTTCATTTTTAGGGGGCCCTCCCCTTGTAAAAATGGCCACGGGCGAAGAAATCTCTGCTGAAAAACTTGGGGGAGCAAAGGTTCATACCCAGATTTCCGGTGGGGCAGATCATCTGTGTACTGACCAGACCGATGCCATCAAAAGAGCCAGACAGCTCCTTTCTTTGACCCGGCCCCAGAAAATCCATGGTCACACCTATCAGGCAAAAGAGCCCGAAGTTCCTTTGGAAACCCTGTATGATATCATGCCCATATCTCCCCACAAAGGCATTGATGGCAGAAAAATCATTGCTGCCATTGCAGATGAATCTGAATTTATTGAACATAAAAAAAATTTTGCTCCTGGCCGGGGCACCAATATCCTGACGGGTAAAATCAGAATCAAGGGATTTCCCATCGGGGTTGTCTGTTCCAATGCAGCAGGCATTATCTTTCATGAAGCCGCACAAAAAGTGGCTGAATGGGTGGTACGATGTTCCTATGAAAAAATCCCGTTGCTCTTTATCCAGAGTTCTCCCGGATATATGATCGGCTCTGATTCTGAACATGCGGGTATTGGAAAATATGGCGCAGACATGGTAAGAGCTGTTTCCTGTGCCCAGGTGCCAAGGATACAACTTGTTATAGGACCGGATAACGGAGCTGCCAATTACGGCATGTGCGGCCGTGGATACAGACCCAACTTTCTATTTTCAACCATGCGGGCCAGAACCGGAGTCATGAGCGGAAGAAGTGCCGGCGGGGTTCTGTTAAGCATTGAGCAGGCCAAGGCAAATGCAAAAGGTACACCCATGACCCTGGAAGAGATAAATGAATTCGAGCAGAAAATGATTGACAAATATGATGGTGAAGCTCATCCCTTTTTCTGCGCTTCAAGGCTTTTAAACGACCGGGTCATCAAATTTTCCGAAATCCGGGACTGGCTTGCCATGGCCTTTGAGGTCAGCCTTGTCAGACCCGTTGGAGAACCAAGCTTTGGAAATTTCAGATTTTAAATAAATGAATGGGGTCAGGCTTTGCTTATTGTGGTTATTGAGCTCAATAACCACAATAAGCAAAGCCTGACCCCATTCATTTATTTAAAATCTGAAATTTCCAAAGCTTGGTTCTCCAACGGGTCTGACAAGGCTGACCTCAAAGGCCATGGCAAGCCAGTCCCGGATTTCGGAAAATTTGATGACCCGGTCGTTTAAAAGCCTTGAAGCGCAGAAAAAGGGATGAGCTTCACCATCATATTTGTCAATCATTTTCTGCTCGAATTCATTTATCTCTTCCAGGGTCATGGGTGTACCTTTTGCATTTGCCTTGGCCTGCTCAATGCTTAACAGAACCCCGCCGGCACTTCTTCCGCTCATGACTCCGGTTCTGGCCCGCATGGTTGAAAATAGAAAGTTGGGTCTGTATCCACGGCCGCACATGCCGTAATTGGCAGCTCCGTTATCCGGTCCTATAACAAGTTGTATCCTTGGCACCTGGGCACAGGAAACAGCTCTTACCATGTCTGCGCCATATTTTCCAATACCCGCATGTTCAGAATCAGAGCCGATCATATATCCGGGAGAACTCTGGATAAAGAGCAACGGGATTTTTTCATAGGAACATCGTACCACCCATTCAGCCACTTTTTGTGCGGCTTCATGAAAGATAATGCCTGCTGCATTGGAACAGACAACCCCGATGGGAAATCCCTTGATTCTGATTTTACCCGTCAGGATATTGGTGCCCCGGCCAGGAGCAAAATTTTTTTTATGTTCAATAAATTCAGATTCATCTGCAATGGCAGCAATGATTTTTCTGCCATCAATGCCTTTGTGGGGAGATATGGGCATGATATCATACAGGGTTTCCAAAGGAACTTCGGGCTCTTTTGCCTGATAGGTGTGACCATGGATTTTCTGGGGCCGGGTCAAAGAAAGGAGCTGTCTGGCTCTTTTGATGGCATCGGTCTGGTCAGTACACAGATGATCTGCCCCACCGGAAATCTGGGTATGAACCTTTGCTCCCCCAAGTTTTTCAGCAGAGATTTCTTCGCCCGTGGCCATTTTTACAAGGGGAGGGCCCCCTAAAAATGAAAAAGACTGCTTGTCAATCATGATGGATTCACAGGCCATGAAAACAATATAAGCACCTCCTGCCGTATTGCCGCCTGTACTGATGGTGACCTGGCGAAGTCCTTTGGCAGACATCCTTGCCATATTATAAAAGATAGACCCGAAATGCTGATCATCAGGAAATACATCGGCCTGCATGGGGAGGAAAACACCTCCTGAATCAGCTATATAAAGGCAGTTGAGCCCGTTTTTTTCAGCAATAGCCTGGGCCCTCATGTGTTTTTTAAGGGTGATGGGAAAATAAGTGCCCGCTTTGACACGGCTGTCATTGGCCATGATCATGGTCCAGTTGCCATGGATTTTTCCAATGCCCGTTACAATACCTGCACAATGCACATCTTTAACCCCGGGATATTCCACGCCAAACCCTGCTAAAGTGGAGAGTTCAAAAAATTGGGTATCAGGATCAATCAGGTCTGCGATCAATTCTCTTACAGGCAGTTTGCCTCTTTTGGCAAGGGTGTCTATGGCTTTCTGGCCGCCGGAACAGATCGCCTCCTGTCTCCGCTCTTCCAGTTTTTCTTCTTCAGCTTTCCAAAAAGTTTTATTCTCTGTCATGGGTATTTTTATCTTCCTTTATAAACGGGTTTTCTTTTCTCTTTAAACGCTTTCAGGCCTTCGATTCTGTCTTCCGTGGGGATAGTTACCCGGTAAGCATTGGATTCAATGGCAAGTCCTGTGGCAAGGTCGGTTTCAATGCCTTTGTCTATGGCATATTTTGCCATCTCAACGGCAATGGGGCCGGTCTCTTTGATCATGTCTGCCATTTTCATGCACTCATCCAGAAGAGTTTCAGGTGATGTTACCTGGTTCACAAGGCCTATATCAAGGGCTTCTTTTGCATCCACCCTTCGTCCTGTAAAAATCAATTCCTTTGCCTTTGCCACCCCGATGATCCGCGGCAGACGCTGGGTGCCGCCCCCTCCAGGGATTATGGCAAGCCTTGCTTCAGTTAATCCCATGCCGGCCGTTTCTGAGGCGATGCGGATATCCGAGGCCAGCGCCACTTCCGTACCACCGCCAAGGGCGATTCCATTCACGGCGGAAATCACGGGAATGGGAAGATTTTGAATTGCGGTCAGAAGATTTCTTATGGTGATGATAAATCGTTTCACCTCATCCGGAGTTAAGCCTGCCCTTTCCTTTAAATCAGCGCCTGCACAAAAGGATTTTTCTCCGGCACCAGTAATGATCACAGTCCTGATATCTGTCCTGTATTGAAGTTCATCAATTTCATTTTTAATGGCATATAAGAGGTCAAAATTCAGGCAGTTCATCACCCTGGGTCTGTTCATGGTCAGAATGATGCTCTTATTTTTTTCTTCTTTCAGCAATATGGGATCATTTTCGTTGTTACCGCTATTATCGTTGTTTTTATGGTTTGTGCGCATGGTTTTCTCCTGGAAGTCTGTTCCTTTCCTTTATATCAGCAGCCAATATGTCTTGAAATTACAATGCGCTGAACTTCCGAGGTTCCTTCACCTATTTCTAACAGTTTCTGATCCCGGTAAAATCTTTCCACATTATATTCTTTCATAAGGCCATATCCGCCATGGATCTGGACGGCATGATCCGCCACCCTGGACATGACTTCAGAACAATAGAGCTTACCCATTGCAGCCTCTTTTTCATAGGGCCGTTTATTGCTTTTCAGCCAGCAGGCTTTGTATAAAAGATTTCTGGCACACTCTATTTCCATGGCACTATCGGCAAGCTTGAATGCGATGGCCTGGAATTTTGAAATGGGCTGGCCAAACTGTTTTCTTTCTTTTGCATATTTTAAGGCAAGATCATAGGCTCCCTGGGCACCACCAAGTCCCATGGCACCGATGGAAAGCCTTCCCCCGTCAAGGGTTGCCAGCATCTGGTGGAACCCATCCCCTTTTTCCCCCAGAATATTTTCTTTTGGAACTCTCACATCATCAAAATAGAGTTCTGCCGTATTGGAGGATCGCCACATCAGTTTTTTGTGCATGGGGACGGCTTTAAATCCCTTTGTTCCGGCCTCAACAAGGATACAGGAATATTCAGGTTTGCCACTGTCCCTTGTACCTGTGATGGCCTGAACAGTAACGCCCATGGTCATGTCACAGGCAGCATTGGTGATGAATATTTTTGAGCCGTTAATGACCCATTCATCTCCATCCAGCACAGCAGTTGTTTTACTGCCGCCGGCATCAGACCCGGCCGTGGGTTCTGTGAGTCCAAATCCCCACAGGCCTTTTCCTGAACAAAGTCTGGGCAGGTATTTTTGTTTTTGTGCCTCAGTTCCAAAATAGTAGATCGGGCCTATGCCAAGGGAATTGCCAGCTGCAATGGTGGCAGCCTGGGAGCCGTCAATCCTGGCAACTTCTTCAACGCCGATAATGTATGAAATATAATCCATTTCCTGACCGCCATACTTTTCTGAAACAAACATGCCAAAAAGACCTATTTCCCCCATTTTTCGGGTCAGCTCAGCAGAAAATTCTTCTTTTTCATCAAGCTCTCCTGCAATGGGTGCGATCTCTTTTTGTGCAAATTTTCTGACTTCCTTACGGATCATTTCCTGTTCTTTGGTAAGGTCAAAATCCACCCGACACCTCCTTATGTATTATACATTATTTTGTTTTTGCTTATGATTTTTACTCCTGACGTCACCCGACAATTTAAGAAAACTGATCGAGCGCTCAGTCTATTTTCAAGATACTATATTTAAAGAGATTATTTTGTCAAATGCTTTTTTGATTGATCCAGCTTAGTCTGAAGTGGAAAATCAATATGACAAGATAGCTTAAATTATTTCATACGTCAGCCATGGCAGCGACAAAAGCAGTTTGACAATTATAATTTTTGCAGTTACAACACCCCTATGGCCTGGACAAAGGCTGGTTGGCAACAATAAAATAACACCCGATAAATGCACTTATAAGACTTCTGAAACAGCCTGATAGACAGTGAAAAATAAGTTATTTCCTAACCCTGACCGCTGCTGAAAAAAGCATTTAAAAAGGTTGCAGTACCTGCGGTTTTTGGAGGTGACTAAATAAATCGGAGAAAAAACCATGGAGTTTCACTATTGTTGTAGTATCTGCAATAAAATATTTGATATAGTGCCGGAATTGACCCTGTGTCCGGACTGTTTAAAAAGCCAACAACCCGACCAGCCCCTTTCAGGTGTTCTGGAGGTGAAATTGAGCGGCAGCAGCGATGAAAATTTTACCAGTTTAGATCTGCTCCCCGTAGAACAAAAGTATTTTCCACCCTCACCTGTGGGCAATACCCCTTTGTGGGAACCTGCAAATTTGAGGCAGAAAACCGGGTTCAAAAATCTGTTTATCAAGGATGATGGTTCAAACCCAACCTCCTCTTTCAAGGACAGGGCCTCGTTTCTTGTTTCAGCTTTTGCAAAAAAATTCAATATTAATGATATTGCCCTGGCGTCCACGGGCAATGCCGGTTCATCCATGGCCGGAATCGGTGCAGCCGCCGGTCAGACCATCACCCTGTTTTTACCAAAAACAGCTCCAGAGGCAAAGCTTGTCCAGGCACTCCAGTATGGGGCTCAGGTTTTCCGGGTGGATGGCACCTATGATATGGCCTATGATATTTCTCTGGCATATTCACAGAAAAAAGGCGGTATGAGCCGCAACACTGCCTATAACCCCATGACCATTGAAGGCAAAAAGACCGTGTCCCTGGAAGTGTTCAAGCAACTGGGAAAGGTACCGGATACCTTGTTTGTTTCCATAGGAGACGGATGTATTCTTTCAGGTGTTTATAAAGGGTTTCGGGATTTGAAACAGCTGGGACTTATCGAAAAGATGCCAAAAATTGTAGGGGTACAGGCCAAAACGTCTGATGCCCTTTTCAGGGCATATACCACCGGGAAATTTGAAAATATTCCCACCGCCACAGTGGCGGATTCTATCTGCGTCGACGTACCTCGAAACGGGATTCATGCCCTGGCCCAGATAAAAGAGTACGAAGGAGAGGTCATGACTGTGTCGGATGACGAAATCATTCAGGCCCAGGCCAATCTTTCCAGCACCACTGGCCTTTTCACTGAACCTGCTGGTGCTGCAGCATTTGCAGGATTTTTAAAATCTGCCCCCGGGCTGGATCCCGAGGCGTTTATTGTGGTTCTAACCACAGGGAACGGTTTAAAAGACATTGCATCAGCAAGCTTAGGTATTTGTTTGCCTGAAACCTTGATTTCCTCCGTTGATGACATTTTATAAAAAGGATTGACCCGTGATTGATTTAACTATTCATTCCAAGACACTTAAAAAAAACATTGCCTATTGCCGGAAAAAAGGGATTACCCTGCCCACATTCGGTATGATGAAAAATCCGGATACTGTTCCGGTAAAAATAAAAGACCAGCTCAAATCCATCGGGCTCTGGGATGTCCATTCGGCAAACCTTTACCGGATTACCTGGAACAATGAGTCTAAAGATTTCGGTGGGCTTTTCGGTGGCGTTAATCATTTTGTTCTACCCCCGGAACTTACCGGGTGTCGGGCCAATATCATCATGCTGGCCGGCCGCTGGTTCCCTACAGGTGCTCATAAGGTCGGGGCTACATACGGCTGCCTTGCTCCGAGCCTTGTAACAGGCCAGTTTGATCCTGAAAAGACAAAGGCAGTCTGGCCGTCCACAGGAAACTATTGCCGCGGCGGTGCCTATATATCAGCGCTTCTGGCATGCAATGCCATCGCCATTTTGCCCGAGGAAATGTCAAAGGAACGCTTTGAATGGCTGAGCAAAATAGCGGGTCAGGTCATTGCAACCCCGGGTTGTGAATCCAATGTCAAAGAAATTTTTGACAAATGCTGGGAACTTAAAAGTTCTGGAGAAGATTTAAGAATTTTCAACCAGTTTGATGAAATGGGTAACCCCATGTGGCATTATACCGTGACCGGAAATGCCATTGAAACACTTTTGAAACACTATCTGACACCGGGTAAACGGTTTGCAGGATATGTCTCCTCATCGGGTTCCGGTGGAACCCTGGGAGCGGGGTATTATCTGAAACAAAAATTTTCGCGCTCAAAGATCGTGGCAGCAGAAGCCCTCCAGTGTCCCACACTTCTCAATAATGGGTTCGGTGCCCACCGCATCGAAGGCATTGGCGATAAACATGTGCCCTGGGTTCATGATCTCAAAGAAACCGATTTTGTGGCGGCTGTGGATGATGAGGCGCCTATGAGGGCATTACGTCTGTTCAATGAGCCCAAAGGAAGGCAGGCCCTGGTAAAAAGTGGGTTAGATCCACACCTTGTGGAAAAATTGGATCTTCTGGGGATTTCAGGGATCGGCAACATGATTGCTGCCATCAAGTTTGCAAAATATAATGAACTCACCGAGGATGATTACGTGGTTTCCATTGCAACGGACTCCATGCAGCTATACGCTTCAAGGCTCAATGAACTTGAACAGGAACGGGGGGCATACACCGACAATAATGCCCAGAAAGATATGGAGCTCATCAGCTCCATTACCATTGACCATACAAAAGAGCTGTCCTATTACGATAGAAAAGCCATACACAATCTTAAATACTATACCTGGATAGAACAGCAGGGACGTGATGTGGAAGAACTGAACAATCAGTGGTATGATCATGACAATTACTGGTATTCCATGTTTGATCAGGTTGATGCCATTGATGAACTGATTATTGACTTTAATAAACGTGTGGGCCTGGTGCCTTAAATATATTATTATCATGGTGTAGAAAACATGAACACAGGAGAGTTCTCTTGAGCAGTGTGAATATCCAGTATTCCTGTGTTCATCTAATTGGAATTAAAGATAAATTTAATTAATGGGGTTGTCAAAATTTCTTTTTTCAATTTGTTGGTGACCGATTGTAAATTTATGAAATAAGGGATATATAAATTATAAAAGAGCAGGAATAAAAATGACAATACAGGTATGATAAAATCTAAAAATAGGGGAAAATTATGATAGTTGCCCAATTTCAAATGCCGGTTGGTAAGGATAAAACTGTGAATTACCAATATGTTCGGGACTGGTGCAAAATTGCAAAACAGAAAAATGCAGATATTATCTGCCTGCCGGAAATATTTAATTGTCCATATGACACATCGCTTTTCCTGGAATATGCTGAAGAGGAGGGGGGGGAAGCCTGGCAGATGTTGTCTGAGCTAGCGAATCTTTATGGGTGTTATATTGTCGGAGGATCAATACCGGAACTTGATGACGGGAAAGTTTATAATACCTGTTATATCTTTAACAGG
>JAOZRF010000325.1 GCA_029940245.1 Desulfobacula sp. | reverse complement strand
AAGCAGGACTGACATTGGCATGAACCTTAAAAAATTACCAGGTGAGGATTTTAAGGAAACGTGGTAAAAGCTAATATTTATTTGTTTATTAATTTTAGGACATTTTACCATGCTGTTGATTTTTCCGCCCGTTGCCAAACCGTGTGAGCCTCCTGCAGGAGTGGCTCTTTTGTCTGCTGCTTTAAAAGAACACGGGATCTTGTGTCAGGTAATTGATGCCAATATTGAAGGGCTGTTGTATTTAATCAATTCTGATATTGTTCCTATTGATCCCTGGTCAAAAAGGGCATTAAAGAACAGGGAAAGAATAGTTTTTGATTTAAAAGACAAAGCGTTATATGAAAATATGGACCGGTATCATCAAAGGGTCTATGATTTAAACAAGCTTTTGTCCATGAGTGTGGATACTAAAAGATTCAAGATAACATTAAGCGATTATTCAGATTCAAAACTGTCTTCTGTTAACAGCAGGGATTTGCTGAAAAGTGCCGGGCAATATAAAGAAAATCCATTTTATCGGTTTTTTGAAGACAATCTTCGAGAAAAAGTTCAAGACAGTAATTCAAAATTTGTCGGTATCTCCCTTTGCTACCTGAACCAGGCCCTTGTCAGTTTTGCCCTTGCCGGATGGATCAGGGATAATTTTAAAGACAGGAAAATTATCATGGGCGGGGGTTTGATCTCATCCTGGATGAGCCGGCCGGATTATAATGATCCTTTTAAAGACCTGGTTGATCTGACCATCAGAGGGGAGGGGGAAATTCCGCTGCTGGAACTTTTGGGTATCAAAAATGTGAACAAGAAGCATTATGTTCCGGATTATGATTTTGTAAAAGATGATCTGTATCTATCACCCGGAAAAGTCCTGCCTTTCAGGGCATCCATTGGCTGCTACTGGAGCAAGTGCAATTTTTGTCCGGAAAAAGCAGAAATTCGTCCCTATAGTTCAAACCGGGCATCAAAGGTGCTGGCGGATTTAAAAGAGATTGAGAAAAAATATGCTCCCGATTATATCCATTTGATCGACAATGCAGTTACCCCGGCTTTTTTAAAAGCTTTGTCAAAGAATACATTTGGATTTAAATGGTATGGGTTTGTCAGGTTTGAAAAAGAGTTTCTGGATCAGGGATTTTGTCGGGATTTGAAACAATCAGGGTGTGATATGTTAAAACTTGGGCTTGAATCAGGGGACCAGGATGTGCTGGACCAGATGAACAAGGGAACAAACCTGGATTATGTGTCAACCATATTAAAGAATCTGCATCAGGCAGGGATTTTAACCTTTGTCTATCTTCTTTTTGGAACCAGTTATGAAAACGAGCAGGCAGCGTTTACAACCCTTGAATATATCAAGGCACACGAAAAATATATTGATTATTTAAACCTGGCAGTATTTAACCTTCCCAAATTTTCTGATGATGCCAAAGATCTTGACACACAGGAATTTTACCATGGTGATCTGTCGTTATATTTAAATTTTACCCATCCTTTTGGGTGGGAGAGAAAAAAAGTTAAACAATTTTTGAATAAAACATTTAAAAAGCAGGTATCAGTGGGTACTGGCATTCGTAAAAATCCCGCCTTTTTTTCATCAAACCATGCCGTTTTTTTTAAAAAATATAAGGAAAATAAATAATGATTGCTCACATTCTATCAACGGGTGATGAAGTTCTTTTAGGAGATATTATTGATACCAATTCAGGCTTTCTTTGCAAAGCCTTAAAAGATATGGGTATTGAAGTTCAAAAGATCATGGCAGTGGGTGATGATGTTGAATCCATTGCAAAACTTATTAAAGAGATCTCGCATGTGGCAGATATCTGTCTTGTGACCGGTGGCCTGGGGCCGACCCGGGATGATGTGACTGCCCTTGCCTGTAGCAGGGCATCAGGTCAAAGGCTTGAGTTAAATCAGCAGGCTCTGGCATCCATGAGGTCCTATTTTGCAAAAAGAAAATTTGTCCTGAACAAGGATAATGAAAAACAGGCCATGCTGCCTGAAACTTCACGTGTGCTTATCAATCACAATGGTACGGCACCGGGATTTTATATAAAAATTAACAATTGCCTTTTTTTCTTTATGCCGGGTGTACCCTCTGAAATGAAAATCATGTTTGAACGAGAAATCAAACAGGTCTTGGCAGATGAATTCAGCCTTAAGGATGATATCCTGATTGAGCGGCTCACCGTGTTCGGTCTTCCTGAATCAAGGGTGGGTTCTTTGTTAAAAGAGTTTAAAATAAAGTTCCCCAAAATGCGGCTGGGCTTTCGGGCTGATTTTCCTGTGATAGAAGTTAAAATTATTTTAACAAGTTATGATCAAGACCAAAACAAAGCAGCATCTGACATGGCCGCGGCAAAACAATGGGCAATTTTGCAGCTTGAAAATAAAGTGGTATCTGAAAATGGATTATCCATTGCACAGGAGGTGGGTCAAATATTGACAAAAGAAAAAAAAACCCTTGCCATGGCAGAGTCCTGCACGGGCGGCCTTATTTCAAATATAATAACGGATGTGGCAGGAAGCTCGGATTATTTTTTATTTTCAGGGATTACCTATTCCAATGATGCGAAAATTAATATTTTAAATGTACAAAAGAAGACCATTGTTGAATATGGTGCCGTTCATGAAAAAACGGCCCTTGAAATGGCCCAGGGTGCTAGGTTTAAGGCCAAAGCTGATTTTGCCATTTCAACCACGGGTATTGCAGGACCGGGGGGCGGGACAGAAGAAAAACCCGTGGGCATGGTATGTATCGGTCTCGCAGGGCCTTGCATTTCCATGGCCAGAACTTACCGGTTTTCTTTTGACGACAGGTTAAGGAATAAAAAAATGTTTGCCATGATGGCTTTGGAGCTTTTAAGACGTCATCTGGTTTGTTTTTTTTAAACAGTTTAGAAACCATGCCACGGATTGGCTCTCAAACTGGGCCTGATCTTTTTTTGAGGTCATCTGGTGGTCCCCGTTTTTATGGATAATCAATTGTTTGGGCGCTTTTGCCAGGGTGTAGATATCATGGGCATTTGAAACGGGCACCACTTGGTCCGTATCCCCATGGAAAATCATCACATTGAAAAGCTGGCCGGCTTTATCCTGAAGATCAAAGATAAGGTTGTGCGTAAAAAAACTTAAGGGCAGGGCAGGCCGGTTCTCATTTGCATCCATTGGAATATTTTCAATGGTCAGGCTTTTTATCGGGGCTGAACACAGCACTGCCCCGCAAAGATTGATATCCATTTTTAAAAGTTTTTCCCATGCATTGATGCAGGTGGAACCCCCCAGGCTGGATCCGAAAACAGCCAGGTTTTGGCTGGTTTTTTTAAGGGATAGAATATGCTTTACTGCATTTATGAAATCGCAGGTTCGTTTTTCAAGGGAAGTGTCTTTGATAAAATCCCCCTGGCTTTCACCGCAGCCCCTGTGATCAAACCTGAAAAAAGCTATATTGTTCCGGACAAGAAGCCTGGACAACACCTTTTGTTTTGCCGATGTTTTCGAGCCTTCAAGACCATGGGAGCCGACAACAAGGGGTGGGTTTTTTATCCCTGGCAGGTGCAGAATCCCTTTAAGTGAAAATCCCCGGGATATAAATTCAATATTTATAGCGCTTTTTTTCATACCTTGTCTTTATGTCAGAAAACCCTTATAGTATCAAGCTTTGAAAAACGGGATGAATAATTTATTTAAAAGAAATATGGATTATGACAATCAAGAAAAGAAAAACCTATGAGCTGGAAATCATAGACCTTGCCTTTGGTGGCAAGGGGCTTGCAAAACCTGATAATTTTTCGGTTTTTATTGACCGGTGTGTTCCAGGGGATCTGGTATTTGCAAAAATTATCAAAAAGAAAAAATCATGGGCAGAGGCAAAGCTGATAAAAATTTTAAGGCCATCGGCCTTAAGAAATCAGGGTAAATGCCTGTACAATAATTTTTGCGGGGGATGCAAATGGCAGCAGATCGGGTATGATATCCAGCTTACATATAAGAAACGCCATGTGATCGAATCCATAGAACATATCGGTGGATTAAAGGATGTT
>JAOZRF010000324.1:1727-4041 GCA_029940245.1 Desulfobacula sp. | reverse complement strand
TAAACCTGGAAATGATTTGATGGTTGATATTTTCCACAAGGAGCGAGGCGTATTCTTCACTTTTTTCCAGAAGAATTTTTCTTACCCAGTGGGCATTTAAAGTTGAGATTGCAATGGTCGCAATAAACATAATCAAAAGGGAGGAGAAGGTGAAAAATTTAACCAGCCTGAAAGATTTTATACCCTGTAAATCCTCTGATTTTTTTAACATTGATTTCACAATTTTTTAGTTCTTAAGTTTGACAAACCTATTCGGCTTTTGCTATTAGTTTAGTAAAAGATATTATAGGATTTTACTTTACAGTAATATCGGATCAAAGTATAACCATATTACCGGGAGTAATCAACATGAAAAATAGTAAATTGGATTTATCCGATAGGCATGGGATTTAGGCATGGAGATTCACCTTATTTATTGTGAAAGCGTATGATATTTGGTAAAAAGGATCATCTTGTAGGTCTGGATATCGGCTCTTCATTTATTAAGGTTGCTGAACTCAAAGTAACCGGGAAGGGGATTGTCCTGCATAAATTCGGTATGGCCCGAACCAAACCAGGCAGCATTGTTGAAGGCCGGATTGTTGATATGCCCGGTCTTGCAAACGACATCCGGGCGCTTTTTAAATCCCAGAAAATCCGTGAGAAAAATGTTGCCATCTCAACAGGCGGGCATTCAGTCGTAATAAAAACAATTAATACTGCAACCAGACCGGAAAAAGAGCTTCATAATACGATATATTCTGAAGCAGAACAATATATTCCCTATGATATTGATGATGTCAATATCGATTATCAAGTCATGGGAGAAAGCGAATTCTCTTCTGATCAGATGAACGTGCTGGTGGTTGCGGTTAAAAAAGATCTGGTAGCTGAGTATATTGATTTGATTCATCTGGCAGGGCTTTATCCGAAAATAATTGATGTTGATACGTTTGCTCTTCAAAACGTTTATGAAAAACTGCCATCTGAAAACCTGGAAATAATAACCTTGCTGGTTGATGTCGGAGCATCAAAAACTTCTTTGAACATGTTGAAGGCAAAGACATCGTTAATGATGAGGGATAATGTATCTGGAACAAATCAGATTATAGAAGAGGTCTTAAGTCGATTTGATGTAACAATGGATGAAGCGGAACAAATAGTGAATGGAGAGGCAAATGATATTGCCGGCAAGGAGAGCGTTCAGGAAATAAGCTTGGAAATTGCACAGTCATGGTGCTCTGAAATTTGCGAAGTGGTGAATACATATCAGACCTCTGCCAATGATGAGAAAGTTGGAAAAATTATATTGAGTGGTGGCGGTGTTTTTGTAAAAGGCTTTAAAGACTGTCTTTTATCTGAGTTTGGAGATGATATTTCAATAATGAACCCATTTGAAGCCCTGATTGTTGACAAAAAGAAATTTTCAGACTCTTTTATAACCAGGACAGGCCCCTTAGCACCGATAGCCATAGGGCTTGCGTTAAGAAGAGTAGATGACAAATGATCAGAATTAATCTTTTACCATTTAGAGTTGCCAGAAAAAAAGAGAATATCAGAAGACAGATATCTGTCTTTTTTTTGTTGATTATTTTAACCATTGTAGCACTTTTCTGGTATACATTGGTCATGAACAAACAAATTTTAACGATAACAGAACAAACAAAACAGGTAAATTTTCAGATTTTACAATATAAAGAAAAGGCCGATCGGGTAGCCAGAATTAAAAAAGACCTGAAAGTTCTTGAAGAAAAGCTTGAAATCGTATCTTCGTTAAAAAAACAGAGAAAAGAGCAATTGATTTTATTTGATGGCATGACTGACCTTATTGTTCCCGATCGAATGTGGCTTGAAAGTTTTCAAATAAATGAAAATATAGTTACGATCAAGGGGATTGCATTTGATAATCCAACAATTGCCGATTTTATGGAAAAACTTGAAAACTCTTTATTTTTTAACAAAGTTGATTTGAAAACAGCAAAAATAAAAATTTTTAAAGATGGTGTTATGTTAAAATCATTTGAATTGCGTTGTAGTAAAAAAAAATCAGAAGAAAAGAAACAGAAGAAGTCAAAATAAGGGCAAAATGAGCAAGGGGAAAAGCAAAATTACTGAAATAAAAGCAAAGCTGGATGTCCTTTTTGCAAAAGTGGGTGCACTTACAAAAGTACAGCGGCTGGTTATTTGTTTTGTAACATTTGCTGTTCTGGGGGGAGCCTATTATTATTTTGTGTTTATGCCAAAGCATGATGAATTACAAAAAGTACAAAATACTTATCAAAATCAGCTTAAAACGCTTTCAATATATAAGAAAAGAGCTTCCGAGATTTTAAAC
>JAOZRF010000324.1:0-1717 GCA_029940245.1 Desulfobacula sp. | reverse complement strand
GCCCGGAAAAATGATGAATTTTATCTGGCAATGCAGGCCCTTCCGGATAAACGCGAACTTCCATCATTATTGACAGGCATCTCCAAAGCAGGAAGTGATGCTGGCTTGAAATTTTATCTTTTTCAGCCGGCTAAGGAAGTTAATAAGGAGTTTTTTAATGAAATTCCGATTTCCATAAAAGTTGAAGGTCGATATCATCAGATTACAGATTTTTTGTTTCAAATCACAAAGCTTAGCAGGATTGTTAATATCAATAATGTTAATGTGAAAAGCAAAAAAGGTGGTAAAATTTTAGGAATGAGCTGCCGGGCGGTTACATATATGTTTGTTGAAAAAACAAAAACAAAAAATAAACAAAAAAGAAAAAAGAAATAGGGATAGATAAAAAAAGAATTCACAATGATATCTACGTTAAAAATAATTTTATTAACATTTGCATTTGGTTTTATTTTTTTGATTTTTTCGTGTGATGATAAGCCAAATGTAGAAAAGAAATCAGCACCCAGTGTAATTTCAGGTAAAATAGTTCAGCCCAGGATTCAAAAGAATCCTAAAAAGAATCCTAAAAAAAATAATAAAAAGGATGGATTAAATCCAAAAAATAATGAAAGTCCGGTTTTAGAAAGCGGTCTACAGGTTTCAAAACAAAAAGGGGATAAGGAAGAGAAAGAACATTATGATTCCCATGGCAAAATTGATCCGTTTAACCCGTTAATTCAGGATAAACCAGAAGAAAGCCGGCCCATTATTGCTGAGAAAGGGCCAAAAAGAATTCTAACCCCCCTTGAAAAGATCGGTCTGGACCAGATTCGTCTGGTTGCCGTCATTATTATGGAAAAAAGGCAGATTGCAATGGTAGAGGAAGCCAGTGGCAAAGGTTACGAGGTGGGTATTGGTACTTATATTGGAAAAAATCAGGGAAAAGTATCTGAAATTAAAGATAGCAGTATTGTGATCAAGGAACTGGTTAAGGATTATAAAGGAAGGCTCAAAGAGCGTGTTCAGGAAATAAAACTTCATAAAATTGATAATGAGGAATAATATGCCTTTTTCCCAGATGAAAACAAGAATACATACGATGAATAAAATACTTGGCTTTTTTTTGGCTGTGTTCATTGGTGCCGGGTGTATTTCCCCCAAAACTCAAACTATTAAAACAGCTGAACAAAAATCGACCAGTTCGGGAATATCAGATAAAAGTGCAATTATTCCGTGGGATCGGCAGATCAGTTCTGTCAGTGTTGAATTGGAGAAATATCCTATTGAGATTAAAATTCAAGGTAATCAAAAATTAATCTATACATCCATAAAACAATCCTTTCCTTTTGGAATTGCTGTTTATTTTCCGGAAACCGGAATTGCTGAAGGGTTTAAGATGGCTGTCCCGGAAAACAAAAGCATTGATGATCTGAGAGTAGGCTATGTGGATAAAGAGATGACAACTGCAAAAGTTGAAATCTTATTAAAAGAGGATCTGAACTATGAAGTGACTGAAAATGATCATAGCTTAACGATAGCACTTTCCGGCAATATGATGGAAAATCAGACCAGTGCCAAAAAGGTGCCGGAATCATCAGTCATGACGACGGATGAGAACTCCCGGAAAGATCCGGCATTTGAAGAAGCCATTATTATTCCGGATAGAACAGCAACAATGACCAATATTGAGTTTAATACAACGAAGGATGGGAAATCCGCCATTGTTGTTCAAACAGAC